>NZ_JAVRIB010000049.1:0-740 GCF_031846275.1 Spectribacter hydrogenoxidans | reverse complement strand
GAAGGGTCATGACTAGAACAGCGGGTCATTTCGACATAGTTGGAGCAGGATGGGGTACAGGTTCTTGCGCCTATGATTGAAGCGGAATTCGCACTCTTTCAGATGCAGGTAGAAGGTATGTTTTCTCATGCCACGGAATCGTGTGAGTCGCGACTTGGCAAAGCCCCAGAAGCCCTCAATGCCGTTGATGTGAGCACGTCCTCGGGCGAACTCATCGCGGCTGTGGTCGATGCGTAGATGCTTGCCGTAGCCGACATCCACCAGGCCATTGTAGCCGCGCCAGCCGTCGGAATAGATCACGCTGTCCAGGGCCACGCGGCCCCGGATAATGCCTTGCAGCGTGGCTTTCGAGCAGTCGGGCACGATCTCGGTGTACACGCAGCCGTTGCGTTTGAACACACCGAACACAGCTGTCTTGCCGAAGGCGCCACGGCCGCGTCGACCCTTGATGCGACGTGCGCCGAAGTAGGACTCGTCGACCTCGATCTCACCGGCGAACGGTGCCTGCGCCTCGCAGAAGGCCGCGATGCGCTCGCGAATGCCGCGCAGATAGCGGTTGACGGTGTTGCGGTTCAAGCCGGTCAGTTCGGCGATCTGGGTGGCCTCCAGATCCAGGGCGAACAGGCGCACGAGCCGGCGGAATTTGGCCTGCGAAATCTTGGAACGATGCGAGTACTTGTTTTTCATCGTCATGACAGTAGGTTAGACCCATTATGAGCCTCCTGTTCTAGTCATGACCC
>NZ_JAVRIB010000048.1:0-839 GCF_031846275.1 Spectribacter hydrogenoxidans | reverse complement strand
TGGCGCAGCAAGTACGGTGGGATGGACGCCGCGCTGATGAAGCGGCTCAAGGAGCTTGAGAGCGAAAACCGCCGTCTCAAGGCAATGTACGCCGAGGAGCGGCTCAAGGCCGAGATTCGTCAGGAGGTGATCGAGGGAAAATGGTAAGGCCATCTCGCCGACGTGAGGTGGCCCAAAAACTTGTTGAAACGCGGGGTATCAGTATCAAGCTGGCCTGCGCGGCCCTGTCGATCAGCCCGACCTGTTACCGCTACCAGCCCCGGCTGTCAGCGGACAACGCGCGCATCGCCGACTGGCTGATCCGGCTGACCCACAACCAGCGCAACTGGGGCTTTGGTTTATGCTTTCTGTACCTGCGCAACGTCAAGGGCTATGGCTGGAACCACAAGCGGGTGTACCGGATCTACCGCGAGCTGGAACTGAACCTGCGGATCAAGCCGAAAAAGCGCCTGAAACGCGACCGGCCCGAGCCGCTGACGGTGCCCCGGGCCATCAACCAGGTCTGGTCCATGGATTTCCTGCACGACCAGCTCGCCGACGGCCGCAGCTTCCGGGTGCTCAACGTACTGGATGACCACAACCGCCAGGGCCTGGGCATGGAGATCGACCTGTCGCTGCCCAGTGCCCGCGTGATCCGCTGTCTGGCACAGATCATCGAATGGCGCGGCAAGCCCGAGGTTATTCGCTGCGACAACGGCCCGGAATACATCGCCGGCGAGTTGGTGACCTGGATGAAACAGCAGGGTATCCGCCTGGAGTACATCCAGCCTGGCAAGCCGCAGCAGAACGCCTATGTCGAACGCTACAACCGGACCGTGCGCTACGATTGGCTGAGCCAG
>NZ_JAVRIB010000047.1:0-926 GCF_031846275.1 Spectribacter hydrogenoxidans | reverse complement strand
GCGTATAGCATTCGATCCAACGAAAGAACGCTTTGAAGTCTCTGATGCTGCTATCGCGCGTGACCCGAATTTCATCCCGGACATAACCGCTCTTTGGCACGGAAGTTATAAATCCGGTATTCGCGACTTCTTTCGTAAGCTGGAAGAGTCTTCCGACAGGGAAATTCCGAACGAGGAAATGGACCGACTGGAAGAGCGCATCGATCGCGTTCGGGATCTCAGGGACTTCCGCTTTCAAGTTATTGAACTGGGCGCCAGCGCAAACGAAGAACAAGTCGCTGAGATTTTCGTCCGTATCAATTCCGAAGGCGTCAAGCTCAGCCAGGCGGACTTCATCCTCACGCTGATGTCGGTTTACTGGGAAGACGGTCGCCGTGCACTGGAAGAGTTCGCGCGAGCCTGTGTCGATCCTGCCGTAACCGGGAATTCCCCAAAAAACGAGTTTATCAACCCTGGCCCAGATCAGTTGCTGAGGGCGGGTATTGCACTGGCGTTCGGCCGTGGCCGTCTAGCTACGGTCTACCAGATTCTTCGAGGCAAGGACCTCGAGACCGGCGAGGTCTCACGGGACCGGCGAAGTGAGCAATTCGAGCAACTGGCAACCGCGAATGACGCCGTCCTCGACTTGCTCCACTGGCACGAATTTTTGAAGTGTCTGAAGCTGGCCGGTTTCCGGAACCACAAGATGATCTCGTCAGACAACGCGATCATTTACACCTATGCGATTTGGTTGATCGGTCGGAGTTATCACGGTATCGAAATCACCACGCTGCGCCCGGTGATTGCTAGGTGGTTTTTCATGGTCCAGACCACTGGCCGATATACGTCGAGTCCGGAGACTGCGATTGAATCCGATCTGCGTCGGCTGGAGCGTATAAAGCAGGGAGCTGGCGAGGCGTTCTGTGGCGAACTTGACCGCATCGTCC
>NZ_JAVRIB010000046.1:0-1183 GCF_031846275.1 Spectribacter hydrogenoxidans | reverse complement strand
TAAAAACCTCACTTTTGGAAGGTGCTTCCGAGCCGTATAGGGGAGTGTAATGGCAGTCGCGAGAAAGTGTTTCGGCACGGTCATAACCGGTGACATGCCGTGATCTAACTAAGGAGGCTGGTTCGGACCGGCCTTGCAGAGAAGGCACATAATGAGGTGCGGATATGTCGATAGTAAGCAATGTGTTTTTAAATCCTGAAACCGGGGAGCGTTACGAGGACAAGAAACGCTACCTCTGGACATTCAGCCTGCTTTACCCCTACCTGCCCGGGCTGTTTGTCGCCCTGGCCTACCTCACGGGATGGCCGGCATGGCTCTGGGCCTTTCCGGTGGCGTTTTACGGGCTGGTCACGATGCTCGACCACATTACCGGCGAAGACACGAACAACCCGCCGGACTGGGCGGTTGAGCAGATGCAGGAGGACTCCTTCTACCGCAAAGTGATTTACGGCGCGATCCCGGGCTTGTTCGTGAATGTGGCCATCGGCGCCTGGGCATTCAGCAGCGGTCTGTTCCCAGTGTGGGCGTTAGCGGGTCTGGTGGTGTCCGTCGGCATTGTCGGTGTGTTCGGCCTGAACATCGGCCACGAGCTCGGGCACAAGAAAAACGATTTCGAACGCGGGCTCGGCAAGATCGCCGACTGCGTGATTGGCTACGGCCATTTCTACATCGAGCACAACAAGGGTCACCACCGCGACGTGGCCACGCCGGAAGATCCGGCCAGTGCCCGCCTGGGTGAGAATCTGTACACCTTCGGGCTGCGCGAAATTCCGGGTGCGGCCCGCCGCGCCTGGCGCATCGAGGTCGAGCGGCTGCAGCGCAAGGGCAGTCCGGTGTTGAGCCTGGAGAACGAGATTGTTCAGACCACGCTCATGACCGCCGCGTTGTGGGGCGGCCTGACGATGGCTTTCGGCTGGCTCGCGTTGCCGTTTCTCATCGGCCAGGGCGCGATCGCGTGGTTCCACCTGACGCTGGCCAACTATGTCGAGCACTATGGTCTGTTGCGCCAGAAGCAGGCGAACGGGCGCTATGAGCGCTGCCAGCCGGAGCATTCGTGGAACACCAACCACATATTCTCGAACCTGATCCTGTTCCACTTGCAGCGTCATTCGGATCACCACGCCAACCCGACGCGCCGTTACCAGTCGCTGCGGGAGTTCGAGAACACGCCGCAGCTGCCGAG
>NZ_JAVRIB010000045.1:0-1199 GCF_031846275.1 Spectribacter hydrogenoxidans | reverse complement strand
CGTAAGCTTCCCCGTCAAGCGGACAGTTCAAAAGTAGAGTTCCTGTCGTGAATGGCCCCGTACTCGTGAGGCGTTAAATCACCGAGGGCATCGTGTGGGCGCTGCTCGTTGTATTCGAGTTGCCACCAATGGACTGCCTCGCGGACATCCTCGAGCCTGGTAAACAGATACGCATCCAGCAGCTCCTCGCGCAGGGTTCGGTTGAAGCGCTCGATGTAGGCATTCTGATTGGGCTTGCCGGGCTGGATGTACTGGATGGCCATACCGTGCTGCTTGCCCCAGGTCACAAAAGCTTCGCCCAGGAATTCCGGACCGTTGTCCACCCGCAGTACCTGCGGCAGGCCGCGCTGGCTTTTGATCTGCTCGAAGATCCGGATCAGACGCTGGGAGGTGATCGAGGTATCGATCTCGATATGCACCGCTTCCCGGTTGAAGTCGTCGGCGACATTGAATAGCCGGAAACGCCGGCCGCAGACCAGGGCATCCGCCATGAAGTCCGCTGACCAGACGGTGTCCGGCTCGGCCGGCACGTACAGGGGCACGCGCTCGCGCTTGGGCAGTCGACGCTTGGCGGCACGGCGCCGATTCAGCTTCATGGCGGTGTACACACGATAGACCCGTTTGTGATTCCATCGACGCCCTTGGCGTCGCAGCAGCTTGTGGCACTTCCAGAAGCCCCGGCTGGGCCGGTCTTCGACCAATGCCGCCAGGGCGGCGATGATCTCGGCATCCCGGACGGTCCAGTCCGCCGGCGGGTCGTAGTACGCCGACCGGGACAGCGCGACACAGCGACAGGCAGCGGCCACCTTGACGGAATGATTAGCCACCATGAAATGCGCCGCGTCGCGCCGGGCAGCCGGCGCTACAACTTTTTTCGGATGAGGTCCTGCATCGCCGTGTGCTCCAGCGCCAGATCCGCATACATGCGCTTGAGCCGGACATTCTCGGCTTCCAGCTCCTTGACCCGCTTCAGGTCCGAGGCCTCCATGCCACCGTATTTGGACTTCCACTTGTAGTAGGTCGCCTGGCTGATGCCGTGCTTGCGGCAGACCTCACCAACCGCCAGACCAGCGTCGCACTCCTTCAGGATCGCGACAATCTGGCTCTCCGAAAACCGTGACTTCTTCATCGAAAACCTCCTGGCTAAAGACTGCCAGAAAGCTCTACTTGCTACCTGTCCGGGATATAGGGAAGCTTAC
>NZ_JAVRIB010000044.1:0-1254 GCF_031846275.1 Spectribacter hydrogenoxidans | reverse complement strand
TCCGGAAGCTCTCGATACCTGGGGTAGCGTGCCTAGTCCCGAGTTCGGGAAAGTCGGCGCGATCGAAGTCTGATGGCGATTGTTCCTTTGGAAGGACGGGTGGCCTTGGTCACGGGTGCGGCCCGTGGTATCGGCTACGCGGTGGCCGAGCGCCTGGGTCAGGACGGTGCGCGGCTGGTGCTCGCCGATGTCGATGCTGAGGGGCTGGAGCAGGCTGCCGCCACGCTCACCGACGACTGCGAGGTGGAGGTGGTCTGGGCCGCCGGTGATCTGTCTCAACTGGATGTCGCATCGGCCGCGGTGGCGCGCGCCGAGACCGACTTCGGCGGGCTCGACATCCTCGTCAACAATGCCGGCGGCGGTGTGCTGCGCCCGTTCCTGGAGCACACACCGGAGACCCTGCGCCAAACCATCGACCGCAACCTGTGGACCGCCATCTGGTGCAGTTGGCTGGCCCTGCCCCTGATGAAGGCCAACGGCTTCGGGCGCGTCGTCAATATCGGCGCGGACTCGGTGCGCAACGGCCTATGGGACCACGCCGCCTACAACGCCGCCAAGGGTGGCATGCACGGCATGACCACCGGGCTGGCACGGGAATTCGCCGGCGACGGCATCACCGTGAACACGGTGGCCCCCTGCGTCGTCAACACGCCCCAGTTTGCCGAGGTCGCCGCCGTCAATCCGCGATTAGCGGGTCAAGTGATTTCCGTGGTACCCGTGGGCCGCCCGGGCGAAATGCAGGAGGTCGCCTCGATGGTGGCCTACCTGGTCTCCGACGAAGCCGGCTTCGTGACCGGCCAGGTGATCAGTGTCAACGGCGGCTCGACCATGCTATGAGGCAATGATGACCCAATCCGCTGTTCTGTTCGCCGCCGCCGACTTGCCGCCTGGCGAGATCCGCCGGGCCGAGTTGCCGGACGGTACACCCATCGCCGTCTACAACGTCGACGGTAGCTATTACGCCACCCACGATACCTGCACCCACGAGGAGGCTTCGTTGTCGGAGGACGGCGAGCTTTTCGGGAATATCGTGGAATGCGGCTGGCATATGGGCCAGTTCGATGTCACCACGGGCACGGCCTGCCAGTCGCCCTGCAACGTCGATATCCGTACCTACGAGCTTTTCGTCGAGGACGGGATGCTCTGTGTACGCACCTGAGGTATGACACGCGCGCCGCAGCCGCACCCCGCGGTTCTGCCGCGGCGCACCCAGTCGATGCGCTCGGCGCAGATGCGGCGGCGGCTGATGCTGGC
>NZ_JAVRIB010000043.1:0-1314 GCF_031846275.1 Spectribacter hydrogenoxidans | reverse complement strand
TGGTTCTTCGTAGAAAACCGGGGAGGTTTGGTCCGCCTGATTGGTGATTCTATGCTCGTTGCCCTGATGTGTTTGGGCGGGAGACGGGTATGGTGGATCGGTCGACGGTATCCAAGCTGGGTTCTTGGGCGGGCTATCGGGTCCAGCGGGTGGTCTGGCCGCGGGAGTCCGGCGGCACGGTTGAGATTCACTTAAAGCCCACGCGCAAGTGGATGGTCTGCGAGCGCTGCGGGCATCGCAGCCAGCAGCTGCACGAGACGGTGATGCGCCGCGTGCGGGATCTGCCGCTGTTCGAGTACAGGGTGGTGCTGGTGGTGCCGCGCCGGCGGCTGTGGTGCGCGCACTGCGGCGGGCCGCGCCTGGAGCGGCTGTCCTGGCTGGGGCGCTATCAGCGGGTCACCGATCGCTTTGCCGAGGCCATCGGCCGGCTGCTGCGGGCGATGCCGATTAAGGCGGTGGCGGATTTCTATGGCCTGGGCTGGCACGCGGTCAAGGCCATCGACAAGATGCGCCTGGCCGCCGAGCTGCCCGAGCCGGATTGGTCCACGATCCGGTATCTGGCCATGGACGAGTTCGCCCTGCACAAGGGTCATCGCTACGCCACCGTAGTCATCGAGCCCACCCGCCGGCAGGTGCTGTGGATCGGGGCGGGCCGCTCACGCGAGACGGCGGCGGCATTTTTCGCGCAGCTGCCCGCAGGAGCGGCGGCGCGCATCGAGGCGGTGGCCATCGACATGACCACCGCCTACGAGCTGGAAATCCGCGCGCATTGCCCGCAGGCCGAGATCGTCTATGACCTGTTTCATGTCGTGGCCAAGTACGGCCGCGAGGTCATCGACCGGGTGCGCGTGGACGAGGCCAACCGGCTGCGCGAGGCCCCGCAGGCACGCAAGGTGGTCAAATCCAGCCGCTGGCTGCTGCTGCGCAACCGCGACCACCTCAAGGCCGGCCAGCAGGTCCAGCTGACCGAGCTGCTGGCAGCCAATCAGGCGCTTTTGACCGTGTACCTGCTCAAGGACGAGCTCAAGCGCCTATGGCGCTATCGCCGCGCCGGCTGGGCCAAAAAGGCTTGGCAGCGCTGGTACGAGCAGGCCATGGCCAGTGGCATCGCTGCCCTGCAGCGCTTCGCTCAGCGCCTGAAACTCTACCTGCACGGCATCCTGGCTCGCTGCCGACACCCGCTGCATACCAGCGTGCTCGAGGGCATCAACAACACCATCAAGGTGATCAAGCGACGCGCCTATGGCTATCGCGACCAGGATTACTTCTTCCTGAAAATCAAAGCCACGTTCCCCGGTATTCCGCGATGAACCT
>NZ_JAVRIB010000042.1:0-1315 GCF_031846275.1 Spectribacter hydrogenoxidans | reverse complement strand
TGAACCGCTCCGAGATTCCCGGAGGCTCCATTTCTTGAGAGGATGGAGCCATGCACAAGCAAGTCAGATATTCCCCGGAGGTCCGACAACGGGCGGTCCGGATGGTCTTTGAGCATCAGGCTGAATATTCATCGCAATGGGCTGCATTGGGTTCCATTGCGTCCAAAATCGGTTGCACTGCGGAGACGTTGCGCGGCTGGGTCAGGCAGGCCGAGCGCGACCAAGGTCTGCGTGATGGCCAGACCACCGCTGAGCGTGATCGCGTCAAGGTGCTGGAGCGTGAGAATCGCGAGTTGCGTCGTGCCAACGAGATTTTGCGTAAGGCCTCGGCGTATTTTGCGCAGGCGGAGCTCGACCGCCGACGCCCGTGATGGTGGCGTTTATTGACGATCACCGCGAGGTTTACGGTGTCGAGCCGATCTGCCAAGTGTTGCCGATCGCGCCGTCGACCTACTATGAGCACAAAAGCCGTGAGGCCGATCCGGCGCGGGCTCCGGCCCGCGTGCAACGTGACGCAATGCTGCGTCGGCAGATCGAACGTGTCTGGGACGACAACTTCCAGGTCTACGGCGTACGCAAAGTCTGGCGCCAGCTCACGCGCGAAGGCTTCTCGGTGGCCCGCTGCACGGTCGAGCGACTGATGCGCGAAAGGGGCCTGGCCGGCGTGGTACGCGGCAAGCCGGTCAAGACCACCGTGCGGGATGCGGCGCAGCCGTGCCCGCGGGATCTGGTCAATCGAGACTTTCAAGCGGCACAGCCGAATCAGCTCTGGCTGTCGGACTTCACGTATGTGGCCACCTGGGCCGGCTTTGTCTACGTCGCGTTTGTCATCGACGCCTATGCCCGCCGTATCGTCGGCTGGCGGGCGGCCAGTACGCCCCGCACCGACTTGGTGCTGGACGCCCTGGAGCAGGCATTGTGTGCGCGTCGGCTCACCGGCGACAGCAGCCTGATCCATCATTCTGATCGCGGCGTGCAGTATCTGTCGATCCGCTACACCGAGCGATTGGCTGAATCAGAGATCGCCCCGTCAGTGGGCAGTGTCGGGGATTCCTACGACAATGCCTTGGCCGAAACCGTGATCGGGCTGTTTAAGACGGAAGTCATTCGCAAGCGCGGGCCTTGGCGAAACCTGGAGGCGGTGGAATTCGCTACCCTGGAGTGGGTGGACTGGTTCAATCGGCGTCGGTTGCTCGAGTCAATCGGCTACGTCCCGCCGGCAGAGATGGAAGCTGCCTACTATGCCCAATTCGATGAGTCCGCCATGGCGGCGTGACTCAAACCTACGAGTCTCCGGGATAACCGGGGCGGTTCA
>NZ_JAVRIB010000041.1:0-1317 GCF_031846275.1 Spectribacter hydrogenoxidans | reverse complement strand
TGTGCAGACCGGCAACATAGGTACCAGATCAGACCGACGACATAGGTGACACAAGCTACGGTATCGGCAAGGAGGACTTACCGATGCCCTGGACAGAGACCTGTGTCATGGATCTGAAGATTCAGTTGGTCAGCGATTGGTTGACCGGGGGTTACCGCGTGTCGGATCTGGCCCGAGGTTACGGTGTCAGCCGCAAGACCGTTCACAAGTGGATCGGGCGCTACCGGGACGAGGGGGCGCCTGGTCTGATGGCGCGCTCACGCGCGCCGCACCATCGCCCGCACGCCATCATTGATGCGATGGCGGATCGCATCATTCAGACCAAACGGGCACATCTGAGCTTTGGTCCCAGGAAAGTCATGGATCTGTTGCGTCGCGAGCACCCGGACGTTGACTGGCCGGCGGATAGCACCGCCGGTGAGCTGCTCAAGCGTGCCGGGCTGGTCAAGAAACGGCGTGCCAAGCGCCGCTATGCGGCGGACCCCCAGCCGTTCCACCTGGGCCAGGCCAACAATGCTTTGTGGAGCGCGGACTACAAGGGCCAATATCCCTCGGCAACGCACCGCTGGTGTTACCCCTTGACGATCAGTGATAACGCCAGTCGCTACCTGATCGGCTGCCATGGTGTGTCCGCGACCGATCACGCCCAGGCCCGGCCGGCCTTCGAGTGGGCGTTTCACGAATACGGGCTGCCGGACGCGCTGCTATCCGACAACGGTCCGCCGTTTGCCAGCGCCGCCGCCGGTGGCCTGACCCGACTATCGATGTGGTGGGTGCAACTGGGCATCCGCGTGCATCGGATACAGCCCGGCAAACCCACTCAGAATGCGCGCCATGAGCGCATGCATGGCACCCTCAACCGGGCCATCGGCCGCCAGATGCGTCGTGCCGGCGAGCAGGCCCAGCACACCGCACTGGCCGAGTTCCGCCATGAGTACAACCAGCTGCGCAGCCACGAGAGCTTGCAGCGGCGCACACCGGCCAGCGTTTATACCGCTTCAAACCGCCGCTACTGCCCAGTACTGCGGCCGCCGGACTATGGCCCCGATCAAACCGTGCGTCGGGTGCGCCATAACGGCGAAATCCGATTTCAGGGGCAGCTGGTCTATCTGGGTGCGCTACTGGCCAAACAGCCCGTGGCGCTGCGCCAGATCAACGAGGACCGATTCGAGGTGCGCTTTGGCTCGCACCTGCTGGGCTATCTCAATTCGGCCACAAAGCGCTTGGAGCACGCCACCGTCTGGCATCGCGCCAAGTCCCATCATGTGTCACCCATGTCGCCGGTCTAACGTGTTACCTATGTGGCGGTTGCACAAT
>NZ_JAVRIB010000040.1:0-1454 GCF_031846275.1 Spectribacter hydrogenoxidans | reverse complement strand
ATGGATGCCTTTCCCCGGCCCACGGTCCAGGGGCCGGCATCCGCACCGGTTGTATCAAAGGCCGGGCAGTGTCGCACCGCCTAGCAATGAGGCCAGTGTGGCCGGATCCAGGTCCCCAACCAGCAAAGGCAGCTCAGTCAGCCCGAGACCGGATAACGCCCCCGTCTGTGTATTACCTTGAAGTACCCCCAGTGGCAGAGCGCCACCGAGCGGTATGATGCTGCCCTGTCCTACAACCAGCCCCAATAGTGGCACCGGCAAGCTGCCATCCGCGAGCGGATTGCTCGCCGCGAACTCAACCACCCGAAACGCGTCTTGCACAAAGAATGCAGTGTTTCCGATATTAGTGGGCAAGCTGCCTGTCACCGCCTCCAGCGGCGTGTTATCTCCGAGAACCCCAGCCAGATCGACCGCGACCTGGCCGAGGCCCTCGACGGTGCCATTTACATCGCCGGATAACAGGCTCTGTGATACGAGGTTAATGCTGGTAGTTGTTTGATCCAGTGTGGCCACAACAATATTGATGTCCTGGGCGGACACGTTGCTGGCGCAAAGCGCCAAGCTAAGCGGTGCGAGTTTTTTCATGATATTTCTCACGATGCTCTCCTTTGTTATGCATCCCGTTGGTTGCCCGGGTATATCGCCTCGGGCCTAAATAACTGCCGGCATCCTGGCCGATCGTGGGCTAGGACGTCTCGTTAAAGTGGAACTACCATATCCAACCTGGAGTATTAATAGGCCTATAACTAAAGGAAGGGTTCGAGGGCGATCTAAGAGTCTTCCTTCCCCGCTCCGTAGACACTCGCGACCCTCGCGACGAGGCGCGCTCGAAGGCATCGGGACTGATTCCGTCTTGAATTCCGGGGTATACCTCTGACCGCTCATTACACTTTCTACTATGCTTCAATCACAGGCCAGTAATGTCTAGCGGACCCGGGGAAGTCCGGGCACTAATTGCGAGGGACGGTCAAGATCCGTTGTCCACCGGCTCAAAATCGACCTTTTCTCGGACAGCGCAGTCCGGGCAAGCCCAGTCATCGGGAACTTTCGGCCAAGGTGTATTGGGTGGGAACCCTTCGTCGGCGCAGCCAATGGACTCGTCGTACGTGAAACCGCAGTTCGGGCAACGGAATTTACTCATCATGAACTCCACGCCTAAGTTTTCCCCGCACTGCGAGTGCGTGGGTCAGTGGCAAAAATGGCCCCGACTCTTTGTGAGTCGGGGCCGTCGTTTCTAGCACGTCGTCGCGACGGCCGCCTGTCAGGCAGCGGCCTTACTGTCGGTATCCGATGTATCCAGCGGATGGTGGTACTTGGCGAACAACTGCTCGCGCTTCTGCGGGGCGACATTGACCTTGTTCATGTCGTAGCCGTAGTGCTCAAGCACCTTCTTGTCCATCACCATGCGCCACAACGGCGGCACCATCGCCAGCAACCACACGCCCGGGTAACCG
>NZ_JAVRIB010000004.1:0-242946 GCF_031846275.1 Spectribacter hydrogenoxidans | reverse complement strand
CCCCCAGCACTGACTCGTCCATGCAATGATCGAGAATTCCGTGGGTGGTACGGGTGATCTCATCGCGCGTCGGGGCGCTGGAATAGCATTGCTCGATATAGGCCGATTCCAGCGCCGTAATCCGGGCCGCCGCCTTCAGCGGACTGCAGGCCATCGCGAAACGCCAAGCTCCGATGGACGAACCGACCAGCTCGACGGCAGGACCGGGACCCTGCAGCCAGTCCCCGAACAGCCACCGATCCAGACCGCCCAGAATCAGCCATTTGGGCCCGCCGGCTGCGCCGGCCACGGCCCGGACGGCCGCCGGCGTCAGCCCGTGACGTTCGATGTACTGGCGAGCAACGGGGCCAGCGCGAATATCGAGCAGCGCATCATTCACCGTCAGGCCCGCGTAACCGTGTTCGGCCCACGGTGATATCCCGTACCGTCGTATTCATCCGGATATTATGGCTCAATCGACAAGCCGACACCCAACCCCGGGGCTTCGTACCCTTTCTCTCATAAAGAGTCGTTTCATGCTTTTTAACAACGGTTTTCGTGATTTTTGGTACATTATTGCCGTCGTTTTCGTCATCGGTCTCGGCTCAGGACGGGCCGCGGCCGAGCCTCTGGCGCCATCAAGCAGCCTGCAGGGAACGTTTCTTGTGGCCGCGCCCGGATCCCGGGGTCCCTTTCAGGAAACCGCCGTACTTGTTATCGGTCATGATGAAGACGGCGCCGCCGGCGTGGTCGTCAACCGGGAAACCGGCAGGACGTTGGCGGATATCATGGATGATCCATCGACCGACAACGCAGCACGTTACGACATCCTCAGCGGTGGCCCGGTGCGACCACGCGCCCTCAGTTTGCTGCAACGGAACGAGTCGGGCGACGACCTTCCCGGGATGCGGATCGTGACGACGACCATGGCCTACACTATCAATGCGGAAAGCATCGATGCCGTGCTGGCACAATCACCGCCGGCCGACGAGATCCGTTTGTTTGCCGGCTATACCGCGTGGGACGCCGGCCAGCTGGAGCGGGAGATCGCCTCCGGCGCCTGGCTGATCACCACTGCCGAGGCGACGGATGTCTTCGAAACCGCGCCGGACTCCCTCTGGCACAGCCTGATGGAGCGGATTACCGGCCGTACCGGCCCGGCATCACAGGAAGGCCGCGATCTCTGAGTTTCCCCTTCGTGGGTGGCGCAAAACCGTCCAGGCATAAAAAAAGCCCCGCGCTAATGCACGGGGCTTTGTATTAAGAGCCTGGCGGTGACCTACTCTCGCACGGAGATTCCCCCGCACTACCATCGGCGCTGAGCGGTTTCACTTCCGAGTTCGGAATGGGGTCGGGTGGTTCCCACTCGCTATGGCCGCCAGGCAAACCGTCTGCCGACCGAGTCACCGACTCGGCCAGCCAATTCGCAAGATCGCAACGAACACGTTGTCGTTGAAAACGCTTGAGCGTTATATGGTCAAGCCTCACGGGCAATTAGTACCAGTAAGCTGAATGCGTTGCCGCACTTACACATCTGGCCTATCAACGTCCTAGTCTTGGACGACCCTTGAGAGCCCTCGAGGGGCTAGCGAGATCTCATCTTGAGGTGGGCTTCGCGCTTAGATGCTTTCAGCGCTTATCCCTTCCGTACGTAGCTACCCGGCAATGCCACTGGCGTGACAACCGGAACACCAGAGGTACGTCCAACCCGGTCCTCTCGTACTAAGGTCAGATCCTCTCAAATCTCGAACGCCCACGGCAGATAGGGACCGAACTGTCTCACGACGTTCTAAACCCAGCTCGCGTACCACTTTAAATGGCGAACAGCCATACCCTTGGGACCTGCTTCAGCCCCAGGATGTGATGAGCCGACATCGAGGTGCCAAACTCCTCCGTCGATGTGGACTCTTGGGAGGAATCAGCCTGTTATCCCCGGCGTACCTTTTATCCGTTGAGCGATGGCCCTTCCATACAGAACCACCGGATCACTAAGACCAGCTTTCGCTCCTGCTCGACCCGTCGGTCTCGCAGTCAAGCACCCTTTTGCCTTTGCACTCAATGCGCGATTTCCGACCGCGCTGAGGGTACCTTTGCACTCCTCCGTTACTCTTTGGGAGGAGACCGCCCCAGTCAAACTACCCACCATACACTGTCCCTGACGCCGATAAGGCGCCCAGGTTAGAACCTCAAACATTCCAGGGTGGTATTTCAAGGGTGGCTCCACGCCAGCTGGCGCCAACGCTTCAAAGCCTCCCACCTATCCTACACAAGAATGTTCAAAATCCAGTGTAAAGCTGTAGTAAAGGTGCACGGGGTCTTTCCGTCTTGCCGCGGGAACACTGCATCTTCACAGCAATTTCGATTTCACTGAGCCTCGGGTGGAGACAGTGTGGCCATCGTTACGCCATTCGTGCAGGTCGGAACTTACCCGACAAGGAATTTCGCTACCTTAGGACCGTTATAGTTACGGCCGCCGTTTACCGGGGCTTCGATCAAGAGCTTCGCCGAAGCTAACCCCATCACTTAACCTTCCGGCACCGGGCAGGCGTCACACCCTATACATCCTCTTACGAGTTAGCAGAGTGCTGTGTTTTTAGTAAACAGTCGCAGCCACCTGGTCACTGCGGCCCGTCTCAGCTCCGGCCGCGAGGGCCTTCACCTAATGCGGGCGCACCTTCTCCCGAAGTTACGGTGCCATTTTGCCGAGTTCCTTCACCCGAGTTGTCTCATACGCCTTGGGATTCTCACCCCGCCCACCTGTGTCGGTTTGGGGTACGGTCCCACATGACCTGAAGCTTAGAGGTTTTTCCTGGAAGCATGGTATCAATCACTTCGCCTCCTTGGAGGCTCGTCATCACGTCTCAACATTGATCTCCCGGATTTACCTAAGAGACCTGCCTACACGCTTGAACCGGGACAACCATCGCCCGGCTGACCTAACCTTCTCCGTCACCCCATCGCAGTCATGCGAGGTACGGGAATATTAACCCGTTTTCCATCGACTACGCCTTTCGGCCTCGCCTTAGGAACCGACTCACCCTGCGCCGAATAGCGTTGCGCAGGAACCCTTGGGCTTTCGGCGGGCCGGTTTTTCACCGGCCTTATCGTTACTCACGTCAGCATTCGCACTTCCGATACCTCCAGCATGCCTTCCGGCACACCTTCAATGGCTTACGGAACGCTCCTCTACCACGCGTGTAAACACGCGTCCGCAGCTTCGGTGCATGGCTTTAGCCCCGTTACATCTTCCGCGCGAGCCGACTAGACCAGTGAGCTATTACGCTTTCTTTAAAGGATGGCTGCTTCTAAGCCAACCTCCTGGCTGTCTGTGCCTTCTCACATCGTTTCCCACTTAGCCATGACTTGGGGACCTTAGCTGGCGGTCTGGGTTGTTTCCCTCTCCACGACGGAAGTTAGCTCTCGCCGTGTGTCTCCCGTGATTGCACTTACCGGTATTCGGAGTTTGCCTCGGTTTGGTAAAGTCTTGTGACCCCCCTAGCCGAAACAGTGCTCTACCCCCGGTAGTGATACACGAGGCGCTACCTAAATAGCTTTCGAGGAGAACCAGCTATCTCCGGGCTTGATTAGCCTTTCACTCCGACCCACAGCTCATCCGAAACTTTTTCAACAGTTCCCGGTTCGCGCCTCCAGTCGGTGTTACCCGACCTTCACACTGGCCATGGGTAGATCGCCCGGTTTCGGGTCTACTCCCAGCAACTAATTCGCCCTGTTCAGACTCGGTTTCCCTGCGCCTCCCCTATACGGTTAGGCTTGCTACTGAGAAGTAAGTCGCTGACCCATTATACAAAAGGTACGCAGTCACACCCCGAAGGATGCTCCCACTGCTTGTACGCACACGGTTTCAGGTTCTATTTCACTCCCCTCTCCGGGGTTCTTTTCGCCTTTCCCTCACGGTACTGGTTCACTATCGGTCGGCAGAGAGTATTTAGCCTTGGAGGATGGTCCCCCCATGTTCAGACAGGGTTTCACGTGCCCCGCCCTACTCGATTTCACCTGATATGCTTTTTTGTGTACGGGGCTTTCACCCACTATGGCCAGACTTTCCAGACTGTTCCACTAAAACAAACCAGGCTTAAGGGCTGGTCCCCGTTCGCTCGCCGCTACTAAGGGAATCTCGGTTGATTTCTTTTCCTCCGGGTACTTAGATGTTTCAGTTCCCCGGGTTAGCCTCCATGGCCTATGTATTCAGCCATGGATACCGCTAATGCGGTGGGTTTCCCCATTCGGAAATCTCCGGATCAAAGGTTGTTTGCCACCTCCCCGAAGCTTATCGCAGGCTACTACGTCCTTCATCGCCTTCTGCCGCCTAGGCATCCACCATGTGCGCTTTGTTGCTTGACCATATAACCTCAAGCGCTCTCAATGACTGAGAGTGCCGGTCATACGACCACTCAACGCAATCAACATACTAGACAACTACTGTAATCTACAGTGTTCGTTTGCGATCTTACGAATTGTTAAAGAGCAGTGACATCGTTATTCGAAGTCACAAAAAGCGGCTCGAGGTACAAGCCGCTTTTTGTGATTTCGTCCCGCTGACTGGTGGAGCCAGGCGGGATCGAACCGCCGACCCCCTGCTTGCAAAGCAGGTGCTCTCCCAGCTGAGCTATGGCCCCGTATATATGGTGGGCCTGGGAAGACTTGAACTTCCGACCTCACCCTTATCAGGGGTGCGCTCTGACCAACTGAGCTACAGGCCCGCGGGTCAGAGAAAAGAATCAAAACGAGCGCGAGGCGCTACGGTTCCAGCTCTTTTCTCTCACGATTCTGAACAAGTGACTTGTGTGGGCACTCCACCGGCGTTGGCGAAGCATTCTCTTAAAGGAGGTGATCCAGCCGCAGGTTCCCCTACGGCTACCTTGTTACGACTTCACCCCAGTCATCGACCACACCGTAGAGACCGTCCTCCCGAAGGTTAGACTAGCCTCTTCTGGTGCAGCCGACTTCCATGGTGTGACGGGCGGTGTGTACAAGGCCCGGGAACGTATTCACCGCAGCAATGCTGATCTGCGATTACTAGCGATTCCGACTTCATGCAGTCGAGTTGCAGACTGCAATCCGGACTACGACAAGCTTTATGGGATTAGCTGAACCTCGCGGTCTCGCAACCCTTTGTACTTGCCATTGTAGCACGTGTGTAGCCCTGCCCATAAGGGCCATGATGACTTGACGTCATCCCCACCTTCCTCCGGTTTGTCACCGGCAGTCTCCTTAGAGTGCCCAACTGAATGCTGGCAACTAAGGATAGGGGTTGCGCTCGTTGCGGGACTTAACCCAACATCTCACGACACGAGCTGACGACAGCCATGCAGCACCTGTCATTCGGTTCCCGAAGGCACACTCGCATCTCTGCAAGCTTCCGAAGATGTCAAGGGCAGGTAAGGTTCTTCGCGTTGCATCGAATTAAACCACATGCTCCACCGCTTGTGCGGGCCCCCGTCAATTCCTTTGAGTTTCAACCTTGCGGCCGTACTCCCCAGGCGGAGAACTTAACGCGTTAGCTTCGACACTGACCGGTTAGACCGACCAACGTCTAGTTCTCATCGTTTACGGCGTGGACTACCAGGGTATCTAATCCTGTTTGCTCCCCACGCTTTCGTACCTCAGCGTCAGTGTAGGCCCAGAAGACTGCCTTCGCCATTGGTGTTCCTCCACATATCTACGCATTTCACCGCTACACGTGGAATTCCATCTTCCTCTACCACACTCTAGTCACGCAGTTTCGAATGCAATTCCCAGGTTGAGCCCGGGGCTTTCACATCCGACACACGTAACCGCCTGCGCACGCTTTACGCCCAGTAATTCCGATTAACGCTTGCACCTTCCGTATTACCGCGGCTGCTGGCACGGAATTAGCCGGTGCTTATTCGACAGGTACCGTCAAGGGCACGGGTATTAACCGAGCCTTTTTCTTCCCTGTTTAAAGTGCTTTACAACCCTAGGGCCTTCTTCACACACGCGGCATGGCTGGATCAGGCTTTCGCCCATTGTCCAAGATTCCCCACTGCTGCCTCCCGTAGGAGTCCGGGCCGTGTCTCAGTCCCGGTGTGGCTGATCATCCTCTCAGACCAGCTACTGATCGTCGCCTTGGTAGGCCGTTACCCTACCAACAAGCTAATCAGACGTAGGCTCATCCATCGGCGCGAAGCCCCGAAGGGTCCTCCGCTTTGCCCCGTAAGGATTATGCGGTATTAGCTCGAGTTTCCCCGAGTTATCCCCCACCGTTGGGCAGATTCCTACGTATTACTCACCCGTCCGCCGCTCGACGCCTGGGAGCAAGCTCCCATCGTTTCCGCTCGACTTGCATGTGTTAGGCCTGCCGCCAGCGTTCAATCTGAGCCAGGATCAAACTCTCCAGTTTATAACTTCAAACTGGTGCACGAATACTGACCCAAAAGTCAGGTTCGTGCTTGAGCGACCCAAGCGATATTCGCTTAGGATGCTCTTTGGGTCGTTGGCTTTCGCCGCGACCGGTGGAGCACCCACACAAGCCACTTGTCCATGTTTTTAAAGAGCGTTTGCGGCGGCTGTCCGCTGCAAGGAGGGCGTATTATAGGGGCCGTAACTCGAGTGTCAACAACTTTCTGAAATTCTTTTCCGCAGGCCCGCCCGTCGTCCGTCCGAAGCCCTTATGCGGGCTGACTACCCGGTGTTCTCAAGCCGCACACGAGCCACCCGCCGCTTGCCCACCCGCAGGATGTGCACAGCCCCGGAAGTCAGAACGGCGCCCGGATCCTCGACTCGCTGGTCATCCACGCGCACCGCCCCCTGTTTGATCAGCCGGATTCCCTCGCCGTTACTCGCGGTCAGACCGGCTGCCTTGAGCACCGCGGCCAGCTGCATCCCGGAAACCGGGATCGCTATCGGTATCTCGGGCAGGTCCTCCGGCAAGCCGCCGTGGCTGAACCGCTCGACGAATTCGGCCTGCGCCCGCTCGGCTGCAGCTGCTCCGTGGAAGCGGGCGACCAGCTCGCGGGCAAGCCGGAACTTGATGTCCCTCGGGTTGGCACCCTGCCCGATCTCGTCGCGATAGCCGCGAACGGTCTCAAGGGGCTCGAAGGACAATAGCTCGAAGTAACGCCACATGAGGTCATCGGATATCGACATCAGCTTGCCGAACTGTTCCGCCGGCGGCTCCTCGATGCCGACGTAGTTGTCGAGTGACTTCGACATCTTGTTGACGCCGTCCAGCCCCTCGAGCAGTGGCATGGTCAGCACCGCCTGCGGCGTCTGCCCGTAGGCCTGCTGGATCTGCCGCCCGACCAGCAGGTTGAACTTCTGGTCGGTGCCCCCGAGTTCCACATCCGCCTCCAGTGCCACCGAATCATAGCCCTGGATCAGGGGGTACAGGAATTCATGGATGGCAATAGCCTGGCCGCCTTTGTAGCGTTTGTGGAAGTCGTCGCGCTCGAGCATCCGTGCCACGGTATGGCTGGCTGCCAGGCGAACGAGTTCCGCCGGCGTGAGCGGATTGATCCAGGTGGAGTTGAACACGACCCGGGTTCTGGCCGGATCCAACACCTTATATATCTGTTGCTCGTACGTGCGCGCGTTGGCGGAAACTTCTTCCGCCGTGAGTGGTCTTCTGGTTGCGCTCTTGCCGGTCGGGTCACCGATCATGCCGGTGAAGTCGCCTATCAGGAAAATGACGTCGTGGCCGAAGTCCTGAAAGGCACGCATCTTGTTTAGTAGAACAGTGTGCCCGAGATGCAGATCGGGAGCGGTCGGGTCGAAGCCCGCCTTCACGCGCAGGGGACGATTCTGGGACACTGCGGCCTGCAACCGCTCGGCGAAGTCCGGCTCGGGGATGATCTCGTCCGCACCGCGGCGGATTTCGGCGAGCTGGTCAGACATAAATGAATTGAAACCTCGTCACTGGGCCGCTGGCCGGTCCCGCGGCTTTTGATATTTTACACGTATTTGGCTTGCTAAACGCCCGGTTTTATGGTTGTTTAAGCTCCGAGGGTTGGCCATCGCAACCGCCGGACAACCACGGAACCGGGTTTGGGGAACGGGATCCATGAATCGAATCGGGCAGGATTATATCGGCGTCAGACAACCAGTGCGCCGGACAACGCCGTGGCACTGGCTGGGTATAAGCCTGACAGTTGCAGCGGTCGCGACCGCCATTGCGCTGATTGCGCCCAGTTCCGTTGCCACCGATTCCAAGGCCAATGGCGATTCCTCCTCGACCCGCGACACAGTGATCATCGACGCGCCGGTGATGGCGAATGCGCCGGTCGCCAGTGCCCCGGCCTCGGCGGAACCGGTGCGGGTGGCCCTCGCCATGCCGGAAGCAACACCCGAACCGCTCGACGCGTCTCCGGCGATGGCGATGCCCGCGCCGGCCGGCTCGGTGTTCGATACCGAAATCTTCGCCCCCGCCAATCTGGAACCGGCCCCGGCGATGCCTCGCTGGTCCTCGATCGAAATCCAGCGTGGTGACACGTTGTCGCTGGCTTTCCAGCGCCATGACCTGTCCTACGGCGACTCGCTGGCAATCGCCAACCTCGACGAATTCGGACGCCACTTCACCCGTGGCCTCAAGGCCGGCGACACTCTGCGAGTACAGGCTGACCCGAAAGGCGTGGTACATGCCGTGGATTACCCACTGGACAAGATCCGCACGCTGGAGGTACGTCGGGCCGAGAGTGGCTTCGATGCCCGGATCGACACGGCCGATGTGGAACGCCGCGAGGCCTACGCCGTGGGCAGCATCGACACCAGCTTCTATGTCGACGCCCTGGAAGCGGGACTGTCCGATCAGCTGATCATGAAACTGGCCCATATCTTCGGGTGGGATATCGACTTCGTCCTCGACATCCGGCAGGGCGACCGCTTCACCGTGATCTACGAGGAGCTTTTCCGGGACGGCGAGAAGATCGGCACCGGGGCGATCCTGGCCGCGGAGTTCAACAACCGTGGGCGCCAATTGAAGGCACTGCGATTCACCGCCGCCGATGGCGAAAGCGACTACTACGCCCCCGACGGCAAGGCAATGCGCAAGGCCTTCATCCGGACGCCGCTCAACCAGTTCCGCATCAGTTCGCATTTCAGCACCGGCCGCAAGCACCCGATCCTGCACAAGATTCGCGCGCACCATGGCACCGATTATGCCGCCCCCACCGGCACGCCGGTGCGGGCCACCGGCAACGGACGCATCGCGTTTCGCGGCACCAAGGGCGGCTACGGCAACACCATCATCGTCAAGCACAGCAATCAGTACACAACCCGCTACGCGCACCTGTCCCGGTTCGCGTCCGGCGTGGGGATCGGCAGCCGCGTGCGGCAGGGTCAGACCATCGGTTATGTCGGCATGAGCGGTCTTGCCACGGGCCCCCACCTGCATTACGAATTCCGGGTATACGGCACGCCCAAGGATCCCATGCGGGTGGCGCTGCCAACCGCCGAGCCGTTGCCGGAGAAACACATGGACGCGTTCAAGAAGCACGCCGAGCCGCTCGTGGCGCAACTCGATTCGCTGGGTCAGGTGCAGGTCGCCGACAACCGCGACGGCGACTGACCCGCCAGTGGCCGGTTATTACGTCGGGGTCATCTCCGGCACCAGCCTCGATGCCGCCGACATTGTTCTGCTCCACGCCACCGGTGATGATCATCGGCCCAAGCTGGCGGCGACACATAGCCAGCCACCGCCCGCCGCCCTGAGACAGCGGTTGCTGGAGATCACCCAGACTCGACCACCGATCGATATCCGGGAACTCGGCCAGCTCGACCGGCAGGTGGCCGACTGGATGGCCGACGGCGTCCTCGCGTTGCTGGCCGAGACCGGCATCGCGCCCGGGCGCATCCGCGCCACCGGCAGCCACGGCCAGACGCTCTACCACGATCCGCAACCCCCGCACCCCTTCACGTTGCAGATCGGCGATCCCAGTCGCCTAGCCGCTCGGACCGGCATTACCACGGTGGCCGATTTCCGCCGTGCCGACATGGCCGCTGGCGGCCAGGGAGCACCCATGGCCTGCGGATTCCACCAGGCAATGCTTGCCTGCCCGGATCGGCAGCGCGCGGTGATCAACATTGGCGGCATCGCCAATCTCACCTGCCTCCCGGCCGGCGCTACCCCCGAGGATTCCCGGCTGACGGGCTTCGATACCGGCCCCGGCAACGCGCTGATGGATGCCTGGATCGCCCGGCACCAGAACCGGGATCAGGACACCAACGGTGAATGGGCGGAGACCGGCCGGGTTCACAACGGCCTGCTCTCAGCCCTGCAGGCCGATCCGTATATCCAGGCTACGGCGCCCAAGAGCACCGGCCGGGAATATTTTCATCTGGGCTGGCTTGATCGCCGGCTGGCCGAGGTGCCGGCGATAGCGCCGGCGGATGTTCAGCGAACGCTGCTGGAATTCACCGCCCGCAGCATCAGCAATGCCGTAGCGGCCTGCCCAGGGCATACCGACGAGGTGCTGCTATGCGGTGGTGGCGCCCACAACGGTCGACTTCGGGAACGTCTGAGCGCACTGCTGACGCCAGCTCACGTCATGCTAACGGATGACGCCGGCGTACCGGCGGACTGGATGGAGGCCGCGGCTTTCGCCTGGCTTGCCATGCGTACGCTAGCCGGGTTGCCGGGCAATGTACCATCTGTAACCGGGGCCAGTCGGGCAGTGGTGCTCGGCGGGATTTATGCGCCGGACGGGCTCGCCAACCGCCAATTATCAGCAGACTAGACGGCGAACGAGTTACCGCAGCCGCAGGTCGTGGTGGCGTTGGGGTTGCGGATCACAAACTGCGCGCCTTCGACCCCGTCGGTGAAGTCGATCTCGGCACCGCCAAGGTAGAGCACACTCATCGGGTCCACCAGCAGGGTGACGCCGCTCTTCTCGATCACGGTGTCACCGTCCTCGACATTCTCGTCGAAGGTAAAGCCGTACTGAAACCCGGAGCAGCCGCCTCCGGAGACGAAAACCCGGAGCTTCAGGGCCGGATTGTCTTCGTCATCCAGCAGTTCACGGACCTTGCCGGCGGCGGCATCGGTGAACACCATCGCCGACTCGGCTTGTACATCTTGTTCGAGGGTTTCGCTCATAGCACCCCTATCGTACCTGACTGGGCCACATCCTACAGGCTGGTCTTCTTTTCCCGGGCGGCGTCGAACAACGTGCCAGCCGCGCGGCTGTGCTCTTCCGTATCCGACGCGTCCTCGCTGCCACGGTCCGGCAACGGCGCCACCTTGTCTTCGGTCGCGCCCTCGTGGACCATCTGGCCGTTGACCATGGCGCCGCTGGTCATCTCGATCAGCCGGTAGTAGACGTTGCCGGTGACCTTGGCCTTGGCCGAGAGCGTGATCCGCTGGTCGGCGTGCACATCGCCCTCGATCGACCCGTTGAGGACAATATGGGGCACACGAACGTCGCCTTCAATGGCCCCGCTCTCGCTCACGCTCAGCACGGCGTTCTTGTCCGACTCCGCCATCACCTTGCCCTTGACCCTGCCATCCACATGCAGGCCGCCGGTAAAGGCCACGTCGCCGGTGATCACGGTCTGACGACCGATCAGCGTGTCCACGGTGTTGGTTGCCTTGGGCGACCGTGCCGGCACTTCATCGCGATCCTTGTCATTTCCCCACATGGTTAGCCTACCTCCTCGCAATATTGGACCGGGCGTCAGTCATCCGGCTTGAACACCTCGCGCCAGCGGAACGACCCGGTGACGGGCTCCGCGCCCGGCTCCGTGGTCACTATCACCTCGACCAGCGTGGGCTCGAAATCGGGTGGCAGGCGGAATGTGTCGGCCAGCTCCTGAAAGTACTTGAAAGAGAACACGAGTTCGTCGGCCGAATCAAGCACAAGTTCGGGCCAGGCCAGACTGACGGACTCGCCATTCTGCAGCCCCTCCAGTCGGAGCTTGACCTGTCCGCTGACCGGAGACTCATGCTCGACCGCCTGAATCAGCACCAATTGGAACTGGTACAGACCGGCCTCGCTGGCCGGATGTACCTGCAATTCCTGCAGACGCAGGCCAGCCTCGGTCTCGGACGGCGACACAATACCCCGGTAGAACGCCAGCTCCTTCTTGAGCGTCGCCACCTGGGCCTGGACGTCATCAAGCGAGGTCTGCAACGCACTGATGGCCTGCTGATCGACATCGGCGCCCCGCTCGAGCATGACGTTGCGCTCCGACAGCTTGCGGTTCTCGGCTTCCAGACGCCGTTTTTCCGCCAGTAGCAGCTTGCGGTCGCTTTCGATCTTCTGCTGGCTGGCCACTTGTCGTTCGATGGCCGTCGGCGCCTGCAGCCGGCCCAACCAGTAAATACCCCAGCCGCTGACCAGCAGGGTGGCAACCGCCACCACCACCATCAGGCGCCGGCGGCGCGCCTGCGCCGCGGTCCGGATGATCAGTCGGTGGCTGCCGTCGCTCATGATGCGGGCGCGGCTGGCATCACGGCACCAGCGCCGGTGACATCAGCCCTGCGGTTTCCTCAAAACCGGCCATCAGATTCAGACACTGCACCGCCTGCCCCGCGGCGCCCTTGACTAGGTTGTCGATCACCGACAGCACCACCACCACGTCGCCGTCGCCCGGCCGGTGAACGGCCAGGCGGCAGATATTCGACCCCCGCACGGTCCGCGTTTCCGGCGTCGCACCCGGGGGCATCACGTCCACGAACGGCTCGTTGGCGTAACGTTGTTCGAACAGCGCCTGCAGGTCGATGTCGCGCTCTGCCACATCCAGATAACAGGTGGCGTGGATGCCCCGCACCATCGGCACCAGATGCGGTATGAACGTCAGACCCACCTCGCCGCCCGACACGGCGCCGAGCACCTGCCGGATCTCCGGCAGGTGGCGGTGCCCGGCCACCCCGTAGGCCTTGAACGATTCGGCCATTTCGCCGAACAGGAATGGGGTCTTGAGCGTACGGCCGGCACCGGATACCCCGGTCTTGGCATCGGCCACCAGTCGCGCAGGATCGGCCAGACCGGCCTCGATCAGCGGCAGCATGGCCAGAATAATGCTGGTGGGGTAGCAACCGGGACAGGCCACCAGCTGCGCCTCGCGCAGGCTCTCACGGTGGCGTTCTGGCAGACCGTAGACGGCGGTCTCGATCAGATCCGGGCAGGCGTGGGGCTCGCCGTACCACTGCGCCCAGAGGTCCGGATCACGCAGCCGGAAATCGGCGGACAGATCAATCACCCGCTGGCCTGCGGCCCGCAGCTCGGGCACCAGATGCATGGCCGCCGCGTGCGGCGTGGCGAAGAACACCACCTCGCAATCTACCAGCGCCGCGGCATCCGGTTGGCGGAAAACCAGATCGGTCAGCCCGCGCAGATGTGGATAGGCTTCAGCCAGCGGACGACCAGCTTCGGCCCGGGACGTGACAGTCGTCACATCCACCCCGGGATGGGGCAGCAACAGGCGCAGAAGCTCGCTGCCGGTGTAGCCGGTTCCACCGACAATGCCGACCTGCAATCTGTGCTGTCCTGACACGCTCATGTTTACCACCGCATAATACGAGGTCGCGATTATAAAGGTCCGGCCGCCCCCGGGGGCATAACAGCGCCGCGGCAGTCGGCCGGCCGCCACCACGAGACCCGGATGACTCGTCCCACCCGTGCCTGGCATCCCGATCAGATCCGCGAGCGACTGCGGCGGCAACTGGCGGATGTGGAATACACGCCCGGGCTGGGCCTGCTCTGCGTGCTGGGGGCGGTGACCGGCACGCTCTGCGGATTGCTGATCCTGGGCCTGCACACCGTGATCGACTGGTGGCGCGGCCCCGGCGCCCTGCTTCTGGGTCTTGATGGTACCCGGCTGCACGAAGCCAGCGCGCCAATCCGTCTGCTTGTGCCGCTGGCCGGGGCGCTCATAATCGGCGCCCTGATTACCGCGCTGCTCAAACCGCCGCGGCAGACTGGGATTGCCAGCGTGATCGAACGGCTGGTCTATCACCAGGGCTACCTGCCGATCCGCACGGCGGCGGTGGAGTTCTTCACCGCGGCGCTGGCAGCGGCCTCGGGGCAGTCGGTGGGCCGCGAGGGCGTGGCCGCCCACGTGGGGGCCGCCTCGGGAAGCTGGCTCGGCGGCCGGCTGCAGCTGCCCAACAACAGCGTGCGCACCCTGGTGGGCTGTGGCGCCGCGGCGGGCATCGCCGCCTCGTTCAACACACCGCTGGCGGCGGTCATGTTCACCATGGAAGTGGTGATGATGGAATACACCATCGCCAGCTTCGCCCCGATCATCATCGCCGCGGTGGCGGGCGCGCTGACCACCTATAACCTCACCGGGATCCACCCGGAGTTGTTCGCGGCCGAACCCGGCCTGCACGGCATGACCGAGCTTCCCTACATCGTCTTCGTCGGCGCGCTCATGGGCCTGGCGGCGGCCGCGCTGACCCGGGCCACGGGCTGGCTGACGGATGGCTTCAGCCGCATGCCGGTGATGGTCCGCATGGGTCTGGCCGGGCTGGCAGCCGGCCTGTTGGCCTTGCCGTATCCACAAACGCTGGCGCCGGGTTTCGACACCATCAACCTGGCCCTGGCCAGCGAACTCGGCCTGGGACTGGCGCTGGGACTGGGTCTCGCCAAGCTGGCGACCGCGGCGATGGCGACCGCCGCCGCGATCCCCGGCGGCGTCATCCTGCCCGCCTTCGTGATTGGCGCGGCGTTGGGCAGCGCCCTTGGCGCGGCTGGCGGTATGCTGGCACCGTCCCACGCCAGCGACCCGGGCTTCTACGCGCTGATCGGCATGGGCGCGATGATCGGCGCGCTGCTGCATGCGCCGCTTACCGCCATGGTGACTCTGCTGGAACTGTCCGACCGCACCGAGTTGCTACTGCCGGGGATGCTGGCCCTGATTCCCGCGCTGGTAATATCCCGGCGCTTCACCGGCGGCGACTCCATCTTCCAGATGCTGCTGCACCGACGCGGCCTGGATTACCGCAACGACCCGGTATCCCAGTACCTGCGCCGGGCGAGTGTGACCGCGACCATGAACCGCAGCCTCGCCGTCATCGACGACCCGATCGACCCCGACGGTCTCCGGCAGCGGCTGGTCAAACGCCCCGTGGAATGGCTGCTGCTGCGCCGGCCAGAGGCCCGCGTCACCCTGCTCCGCTCCGCCGCCCTGATGCGCTATCTGTCAGCCGCGGAGGAGGACGAGGACGTGGGCCTGCCCGAAGCCGTCGCCGTGCGCGATATCCCGGGCAAACGCCTGGATGCGGTGGCCATCGATATTCGCGCCACGCTTCAGGAAGCCCACGATCAGCTGCAACGCACCGAGGCCGATGCGCTCTACGTGATCCGCCGTCAGGCCGGCGAGGGCAGCCCGGTCTTCGGGGTGCTGTTACCCGAGGATATCGAGCGGGCCTATCACCCCTGAACGCGCCGTGCGCCCGGCCACATTGCTCTACAATGCCGCGCCCGGACGTCCCTGTCCGCGAAAACAGCCCGTCTACGCTCAAGGAGATAATCAATGCTCTGGATACAGGCATTCCACGTCATTTTCATGGTCACCTGGTTCGCCGGGCTGTTTTATCTTCCGCGCCTGTTCGTCTATCACGCGGATGCCACCGACGCGATCAGCATGGACCGGTTCTGCGTCATGGAACGTCGGCTGTCGATCCTGATGAGCATTGGCGCCGCCCTGACCATCGCGTCCGGGCTGTGGCTGCTCTGGAATCTCGGCCTGTCCTGGCTGTCGGGCAACGGCTGGATGCACGCCAAGCTGCTGCTGGTGGTCGGCCTGGTGGGCTACCACGGCTGGGGCCAGGTTCAGGTCAAGCGCTTTCGCGAACAGCGGGCCACCGGCAGCGCCCGCTACTACCGGCTGATGAACGAGGTGCCGGGCGTGTTCCTGATCGCGATCGTGGTGCTGGCGGTGGTCAAGCCATTCTGACCTGGCATCGATCGGTGCCATGAAAAAGGCCCGCCGAAGCGGGCCTTTTCATCATCGTGAGCGCGTTTCGGCTCAACCCTTGCCGGCACCCTCCTGGTTCGGATTGCCGGTCTGACTCTGCAGGTAGTTCTGCAGGCCCATGCTTTCCACCAGCCCGAGTTGCGTCTCGAGGAAGTCGATATGCTCTTCCTCGTCGGCCAGCACCTCGGCAAACAGCGCGCGGGTGGTGTAGTCCGCGATCTTTTCGCAGTATCCAATGGCTTCCGAATAAAAGGCGTGGGCTTCATGCTCGGCATCGAGATCGCACTTAAGCATTTCCGGCACGTTCTCGCCGATGCGCAGCTTGCCCAGGTCCTGCAGATTGGGCAGGCCCTCGAGGAACAGGATGCGCTCGATGAAGCGATCCGCGTGCTGCATTTCCTCGATGGATTCCTGGTACTCCTTGGCGCCGAGCTCGTAGAAGCCCATGTCCTTGTACATGCGCGCATGCAGGAAGTACTGGTTGATGGCGGTGAGCTCGAGCTTGAGCCCCTGATTGAGGTACTCGAGTACCTTGGCGTCACCTTTCATGCGATCTCCCGACGTAGCGGCGTTGGCTTTGCGCCGGAGTATAGCACTTCAACGCCCGGCATCAAACCGTAAGCGTCTGTTTTTATTGATTTATTAGTTGCTTCTAGCTCGCATTCGCGGTCGCAGGCAGGAACGGCGCCGGCAACAGCCGGGTCTTGCGATGCTGCTCTTGCAGCGTTTCCGCCAGAATTTCGCGTGCACAGGGCGCGCAGCAGCCACAACACTCGGCCACACCGAGACGCCGCTGCAGCTCGCGCATGTGGCAGGCGCCCGAGCGGACTTCCTCGCGAATCTCGCGTTCGGTAACACCCTTGCAGAGACAGACGTACATCCGGCTTCTCGAACCAAGCAACTATGCGCAGTTAACCGCAAATGAGAATGAGTGTCAAACCACTAGAAGGTGGGACCTCATCCGCATAGCTTAATAGGAGTGATTTGCATTCAGGAATAGGGTTGGCTAGAGTATCGGCAGATTCGGTAGCGCGCTTTCCCGGCACCGTCCGCCTGGCGGAGGTGCCGCGCCGGATCTAACCAACAAAACAACAAGGCCGCGGCGACCTCACTCGCACACGGCCCGACCGTCCTCTCCCCCAACTACGCCCGACTCGCCTCCGAGGGTCGGGCATTTTTTTGCCCGCCCACCGCCTCCGGCAGACAGTCGGCCAGCTCCCTGAGCGCGCGCCGGTAAACGTCGCGCTTGAAGAACACCACCTCGTCCACCGGATGCCAGTAATCCACCCACCGCCAGCCGTCGAACTCGGGATGATCGGTGCTGTCGAAACGCACGCAGGATTCGGGGGCCTCCAGACGCAGCAGAAACCATTTCTGCTTCTGTCCGATGCACAGCGGGCGGCGATGACGGCGCACAAAACGCTTGGGCAGTCGGTAGCGCAGCCACCCGCGGGTAGCACCGACGATGCGCACGTGTTGCTGCATCAGCCCGACTTCTTCCTGCAGTTCACGGAAGAGTGCCTGCTCGGCGCTTTCGCCCGCCCGCACGCCTCCCTGCGGAAATTGCCAAGCATCCTGGCCGATTCGCTTGGCCCAGAGCACCCGACCGTCTTCGTGGGTGAGGATGATTCCGACATTGGCACGAAAGCCGTCCGAATCGATCACGGTCTTACCTATGAAACACTTTCCCCGATTCTTTCACACCGGGGCTGAATGTGCCAAAGGCGTCATCCGGCGGGCCCCGAACGGGCCCGCCGGCATCGGTTGGATGCGATCAGAGCGCTTCGCAGCTACCGCCTTCGGCCATCCAGCTACTGCCATTTGCTTCAGCGCATTCGTCCTGCGACACCCCGAACAGCATCTGATGACCGTCGGCGCAGTCCACCTTGCTGAAACAGGTGCCGCCCGAACCCGCGTCATCGCTGCTCATGGCCTGATCGCCGCCATCCGCGGCCCCGGCATCGGCCTCCGATCCGCTGTCCGACTGGCCGCAACCGGCCAGGGCCAGCACCAGAACAATCCCCGTCAATCCCGATTTCCACATTATCTGTTCCTCCTGTGCGCGGCCGGCGGGCCGGCCGTTTATGATTGTTGCGCGGAACATCTTTCGTGTCCGCAGGCCCAGTCTAGCGGTGAGACGCGCCGGATGCAGCCAATCCCCCGATTGGCGAAGCGATACCCGGCTGCCGTAACCTCTCGCGCTCGCACTCGATGGACGTTTGAATCATGCAGCTGGCGGCATTCGATCTGGACAATACCCTGCTCAACGGTGACAGCGATTACCTTTGGGGCCGTTACATCTGCGATCAGGGAGTCGTGGATGCCGCCGAGTTCCGGCGCCGGAATGACGCGTTCCATGCGCAGTACCTGAACGGCACCCTCGACATCCACGCGTTCCAGCGTTTTGCTCTACAACCGCTGATCGACAACCCGCTGACCACCATGCAGACCCTGCGGACCCGCTACGTGGCCGACTGCATCGAGCCGGTCGTCGCGCCCGGCACGCCGGCACTGATCGACTGCCACCGCCGGCGCGGCGATACGCTGCTGATCATCACCGCCACCAACCGGTTCATTACCGAGCCGATCGCGGAACTGCTCGGAGTCGAGCATCTGCTGGCCACCGATCCGGAATTCGTCGACGGCCGCTACACCGGCCGCATCCAGGGCACCCCCTGCTTCCGCGACGGCAAGATCACCCGGCTGGAGGACTGGCTGGCGGCCCACGGGCCGTTCGAGAGGATCACGGCCTACTCGGACTCCCACAACGATATTCCGCTGCTCGCGCGCGCCGACCGGGCCGCGGCGGTCGACCCCGACGACCGGCTGGCCGAACACGCCCGGCAGCAGGGCTGGCCGGTGGTCAGCCTGGTGGATCAGCCCGGCGCCGAGGTGTTCCGCACGGTGACCGGCGCCGGCTGACCGTCAGCGATAGCGAACGCGATAGGTCAGCCGGGTTTCGCCCTCAGCCGGGACTTCCAGCGACCAGGCGGCACGCTGGGCGTCGACCTTCTCGTGGTCGGCACTGGCCGACATCATGGTCCAGTCACCGGGCATGGATTCCACCACCCGGACCGTCACCGGCTCCGACCTGGCGTTCTCGATCACCAGTTCACGCTCGATTTCCCGCGCCTGACCGTCCCGCTGGGTATCGGTGGTGGTGCGCTCGGCGGTGATGTCGAACGCGCGGCCGAGCTCCAGCTCGACCGGCGCGCCGACGGGCGTATTGCCGATGCCGGCTTCGCCGATCAGTAGGGGTGTGGTGCCATCACCATAGACGCGGATGGTACCGGCCGGCATGGGCTGACCTAGGGTGTTCTCGAAACCCACCCGGATGCCGGCATGGGCCCGCTGGCGGTTGCCGTCGAGATACTGCCAGCCATTCTCGAAGCGGTACTCCCGCTCGACTTCGATGCGCTGTTCCGGCATCAGCAGCACGCTGCGCTGCTCCCCGTCGGCCAGGGTCACCGCCTGATCCAGTTCGTAGCGGTAGTAATCGGCGGCCTGCTCGGCCTGCATGCCGTCCGCGGCTGCCGACTCGCTGCGCATCATCATCACCTTGGGCTGACCGCCCTGCCGCGCGACGTCCCCGGCGATCAGCGCCAGCTGCGCCTGCTGCCAGTCCGTGCCGGCGTTGTTGCTGATAACCGCCTGTGCCCGCAGGGTCAGTTGCTCGGCGTCCTGGTCGAGGCTGGCCACATACTCGGTACGCCAGCTCATGCCCTCCACCTGATAGAGCATCTCCAGCGCCTGGCGTCCGCCCTCGTCCGCCCGGATGTCCAGTTGCAGTGCGCCGGCCGGCAACGCCGTGTCCGGTACCGAGTCCAGCGCCAGCCGCCAGGGTGACTCCGCGTCCAGCCATTCCACCCGATCATCCACGCGCACCATCGGCACGCTATCCACGGAAAGCAGGGTAGCCTCGCGGGTGACATCGCCGCCGCTGCCATCCGCGCGGCGCAGCGTCACGGTCTGCCCGACCAGCGCGGCCAGCATGGCTGCGCGGTCGTCACCGCCGTCGCGATAACGCGATCCCAGCAACTCGATGCCGTCGCCAGCCAGCCAGAAGGTTTCCGGCCGAATCCGATCGGGCAGGCTGGCCAGCGTCAGTGTCTGGCGGCCCTTGTCCAGCGGCAGGTCGTGGGTATCGGCCACCAGGGCCGCCCCGCTCTGATACAGGGTCAGCGCCTGTTTACCGTGATTATCCGCCCAGGCGACACCCATCAGTACGGTGCCAGCCACCATCATCGCTATTCGCATCATCGTTTTCCTCTTGAGTGCCGGTCAGGCGCGAACATGCGCGGGGCGGCGGCCGCTGTCAAAGCCGCTCAGGGGCGGCCACCCCGCGATCCACATTGGCCACGCGCATCAGGTAGGTCACCAGCAGAATCGCCGGCACCCCCGCGATGGCGGTCAAAACAAAGAACCAGACGTAACCGAAGCCGTCGACCGCCATGCCGGAAAACCCGCCGATGAATTTGCCGGGCAGGGTCATCAGCGATGAGAACAGCGCGTACTGGGTGGCCGTATAAGCGGTATTGGTCAGGCTCGACAGATAGGCGATGAACGCCGAACCGGCCATGCCGCCGGCGAGGTTGTCTGCGGAAATCGTCATCGCCAGGCCCACCAGCCCGGGATCGCTGCGGGTGGCCAGCCAGGCGAATACCAGATTGGTGCCCGCCGCCAGCACCGCGCCGGCCAGTAGCGGTCGCATGATGCCGTAGCGGGCCACCAGCACGCCGCCCAGCACGGCGCCGCCGATGGTCATGCCCACCCCGAAGATTTTTGCCACCGAGGCGATTTCCTCGAGGGTATAGCCCATGTCCAGATAGAACGGATTGGCCATCACGCCCAGAGTGATGTCGGTTACCCGAAAGATCGCCACGAACACGAGAATCGCCAGGGCCAGGTGGCCGTTGCGGGCAAAAAAATCCAGGAAGGGACAGACCACGGCCTCCAGCAGCCAGGCGGTGATCTGCTGGAGTCGACGTGGCCAGTGCGGGCTGCGGGCGAGAAAATCCACCACCCGCTGTTCGCGCTGCTCGGTGCCCGATGTCACCACCACGTCGGGTTCACCGACGAACAGCACCGTGACCATGCCCACGCCCATCAACCCCGCCATGACCAGATACACCTGCGGCCAGTCGATGTCGGCGGCCAGATAGAACGCCCCCGCCCCGGCGGTCAGGATCGCGATGCGGTAGCCGGCCTGATAGGTGGCCGCCATCGCTCCCTGCCAGGAGCCGGGCGCGGCCTCGATGCGCCAAGCATCGATGGCGACATCCTGCGTTGCGGAAGCAAACGCCACCAGCAACGCCCACAGGGCCAGGCCGCGCAGATCCAGCTGCGGATCGGTCACGGCCATGCCGACCAGTCCCGCGGCAATGCCCAGCTGGGCCACCAGCATCCAGCTGCGCCGGCGTCCCAGCAGGCGGGTGACCAGCGGCAGCGGCAGCCGATCGATCACCGGCGCCCAGAACACCTTGATCGAATAGGTAATGCCCACCCAGGAAAAGAAGCCGATAGTGGTACGCGACACGTCTTCCTGGGTCAGCCAGGCCGACAGCGTGGAAAACACCAGCAGAAACGGCAGCCCGGCGGAGAACCCGAGCAGGCCCATGCCAAGAATGCGCGGCTTGCCGTAGACGGCCAGCGCCGCCCGCCAGCGGGCGACCGGCTCAGAAGGGCCAGTCATAATCCATGATCAGGGGTGCGTGGTCGGACAGCCGCTCGGCCTGGAAGATATCGGCGCCTTTCACCCGCTCGACCAGCCCGGGCGTGATCACCTGATAGTCGATCCGCCAGCCCACGTTCTTGGCCCAGGCCTGACCCCGATTCGACCACCAGGTGTAGCGGTCGGGCCGGTCATCCACCACGCGAAACCCGTCGACAAACCCCTGCTCGCCAAACAGCCGGTCCAGCCAGGCCCGTTCGTGCGGCAGAAACCCCGAGTTCTTCTGGTTGGACTTCCAGTTCCTGATGTCCTTTTCGGTATGGGCGATATTCCAGTCGCCGCAGACAATCAATTCGCCGTTGGCATCGCGCCGGCGCTGCAGGAATCCCGGAAAGTATTCCAGCCAGCGTTCCTTGGACGCCTGGCGATGATCCCCCGACGATCCGGACGGGGCGTAAAGGCTGGCCACGGCGAGATCCCCGAAACGGGCCTCGATATAGCGGCCCTCGCCGTCGAACTCCGGCTCACCCATGCCGCGGATCACCTCGTCGGGCTCGCGTCGGGCATACAGGGCCACGCCCGAATAACCCTTGCGCGCCGTGGCCTCGTGGTAGGCGCAGTGATAACCCTCGGGCCAGAACACGGGGTCAGGCGCCAGCTGATGCTCCTGGGCCTTGAGTTCCTGAATCGCCACCACGTCGGCGTCCTGGCCAGCCAGCCAGTCGAAGAACCCCTTGCGGGCCGCAGCGCGAATGCCGTTGGCGTTGAACGAGATGATGCGCATCGGGATGAAGGTCGGTGCGGGCGCGGCTATCATACCGAAAGCATTCGACACTCCGTTCCCATGCAGGATCACAAGACCCGCTTTCTGGACCTGGCGTTCGACCACGGCGCGCTCAGGCTCGGCGAGTTCACCCTCAAATCCGGCCGCGTCAGCCCCTACTTCTTCAACCTGGGCGCCATTGCCGGCGGTAGCGCCATGGCCACTCTGGCCGACTGCTATGCGCGGGCGATCCTGGATGCCGGGATCGAACTGGACGGCCTGTTCGGCCCCGCCTACAAGGGCATCCCGCTGGTCACCGCCACTGCCTGCGCCCTGGCCGGCCACGACGTGGACCTACCGTTCACCTACAACCGCAAGGAAGCCAAGGACCACGGCGAGGGTGGTCAGCTGGTGGGGGCGAAACTCGCCGGCCGCATCGGCATCGTGGACGACGTGATCACCGCCGGCACCGCCGTTCGTGAGGCGATCGCGCTGATCCGGGCCAATCAAGCACAACCCTGCGCGCTGGTGGTGGCGCTGGATCGCCAGGAACGCGGCACCGGCAACCGCTCGGCACTGCGCGAACTGGCCGAGGACACGGGCATCCAGCCGATAGCCGTGTGCACGGTCGACGACCTGCTGGCATATCTGACCCGCCATCCGGGACAGGAGAACGTAGTCGAGGCGATCCGCGCCTATCGGCGGACTTACGGCGACCTCGGCTAAACCCCGCGCGGCACATGCCGTTAACCGGGCGATGAATCACTACCTCACCTGCCCGCTCGCCCTGCTGGTACTGTGCCTTCCGTTCACGGCCGCCAGCCAGCTTTATCGCTGGACAGACGAAGCCGGCAAGACGCATTACGGCGATCGCATTCCCCCGGAATACGCCCGCGGCGAGCGCGCGGTGCTCAACCCCAACGGCGACGTGGTGGATCGCCGGCCGGCCGAACCCTCCCCCGCCCAACTGGCAACTCTGCAGGCGGAACGCGACCAGGCCCGGCGTGACGAAATCGAACGGGCGCGGCGGGCCGCCCATGACCGCTCGCTGACGGCGACCTACACCACCCTCGAGCAACTCGACGCGGCCTACCGGGATCGTCTCGATCTGCTGGACGCCCGGCTTTCACTGGCCCGCCAGGCACTGAACAAAGCCGATGTGCAGCTGGCGCGCACCCGTCAGGGCGAGGCGGGCGAAGGCGATATCGAGGTACTGGAGGCATCCCGGGCGCAGCAGGCCGAAGTCGTGGACCGCCTGGCACAACGAAGGGACGACCTGGCGGCGCGCCACCAGACCGACCGGCAGCGTTATCGCACGCTGACAGAGGCGCGCTGAGCGCCGCTCAGCCCGATCCCGGCCGAATCAGTGTCCCCACCCCGGCATCGGTGAACAACTCCAGCATGATGGCGTGCTCGACGCGCCCATCGACGATGTGCGCGGCATTCACCCCCGAGGCCACTGCATCCAGCGCGCAGCGAATCTTGGGCAGCATGCCGCCATGGATCACGCCCGACTGGATCAACGTCTCCACCCGCGCCGGCGACAGTCCGGTAAGAACCGTACCGTCGGCGTCGAGCACGCCGGCGGTGTTGGTCAGCAGCATGAGTTTCTCCGCCCCCAGCACCGAGGCCATCTTGCCCGCCACCAGATCGGCGTTGATGTTGTAGGACCGGCCGTCATCGCCCACACCGATGGGCGCGATCACCGGGATGAAGTCGTCCTCGTCCAGCCGCCGGACGATGGCCGGATCGATGGCCGAGACCTCGCCGGCATAACCCAGGTCCACCAGTTCATCCGCCCCGCCTTCCTGCATGGTCAGCTTGCGGGCGCGAATCAGCCCGCCGTCCTTGCCGGTCAGTCCCACCGCCCGGCCGCCGTGCTGATTGATCAGATTGACGATCTCCTTGTTCACCAGTCCGCCGAGCACCATTTCCACCACGTCCATGGTTTCGGCGTCGGTCACCCGCATACCGCCGACGAACCGGGTTTCCTTACCCAGGCGCGCCAGCAGTTCGCCGATCTGCGGCCCCCCGCCATGCACCACCACCGGGTTGATACCCACCAGCTTCATCAGGGCGATATCACGGGCGAAGCCGCGCTTGAGCTCCGGCTCGGTCATGGCGTTGCCGCCGTACTTGATCACCACCGTCTTGCCCGCGAAGCGGCGGATGTAGGGCAGCGCCTCGCCCAGCACCCGGGCGACCTGCATGGCCTGTTCAGAGGTTAGCGACATGATTGCTGTGTCCGTTGCGCAACTAGTTAGCGACTACTTACGTCCCGATGAGCCGAAGCCGCCGGCGCCCCGCTGGCTGGTTTCGAATTCATCGACGATCTCGAACGCGGCCTGCACCACCGGCACCAGCACCAGTTGCGCCACCCGCTCGCCGGGCTCAATGGTGAAGGTGGTCTGTCCGCGATTCCAGCAGGACACCATTAACTCACCCTGGTAATCGGAGTCGATCAGCCCCACCAGATTGCCCAGCACGATGCCGTGTTTGTGGCCCAGACCCGATCGGGGCAACACGACGCCCGCCAGGTCGGGGTCGGCGATATGAATGGCCATGCCGCTGGGCAACAGCTCGGTATCCCCTGGTGCCAGCGTCAGGGGCGCGTCCAGGCAGGCCCGCAGGTCCACCCCCGCCGACCCCGGCGTGGCGTAATCCGGCATCGGAAAATCGCGCCCGAGGCGCGGGTCAAGCAGTCGAATCTGGAGTTTGTGCATCGGACAATCGTTGGGAAATGAGTTGGGCCAGCTGCTCGGCCAGCCGTGTCTTGGGGGCCTGCGGCAGGTGGCAATCGCCGCCTTCCCAGCAGACATAAAGCGCGTTGTCGGGTTGATCGAAGCCACGATCCACCCCGACCAGGTTTCCGGCCAGCATGTCCGCGCCCTTGGCAATACGCTTGGCCCGGGCCTGGGTTTCGAGGTCGCGGGTTTCGGCGGCGAATCCCACCACGAACGGCCGTGGCCGGGCGGCCGCCACCTCGGCCAGAATGTCGCGGTTGCGTACCAGTTCGACGTTCGAGCCGGCCTCGTCCTTCTTGATCTTGTGGGTCTCCCGGCGGGCCGGGCGATAGTCGGCCACGGCCGCCGCGGCGATGAACACATCGGCCTGCTCGACTCGGGCGAACACCGCTGCATGCATGTCATCGGCCGTCTCCACCGGCACCGCCTCAACCCGGTCCGGCACCGGCAGATCGGTAGGCCCGGTCACCAGTGTCACGCGGGCGCCGGCTGCCACACAGGCCGCCGCCAGGGCATATCCCATGCGTCCGGACGATCGATTGGTCAGATAGCGCACCGGGTCCAGCGGCTCCCGGGTGGGGCCGGCGGTAATCACTACATGCCGGCCAGCCAGCTCGCCAGCCTGCGGCGCCAGATGCGCGGCCAGCGCATCACGGATGGCTTCTGGCTCCAGCATGCGGCCGGCGCCGCTTTCCCGCTCCGCCAGTTCGCCATCATCCGGGCCCAGAATGGTCACGCCGCGTGCCGCCAGCGTCTCGCAGTTCGCCCGCGTGGCCGGATGGGCCCACATCACATGGTTCATCGCCGGCGCCACAAGAACAGGAGCAGTGGTGGCCAGGCACAGGGTGCTGAGCAGGTCGTCTGCCCGCCCCTGGACCAGCCGGGCCAGGCAATCGGCGGTGGCCGGCGCGATCAGCACCCGCTCGGCCCAGCGCGCCAACTCGATATGGCCCATGCCCAGTTCGGCGGACTCGTCCCAGAGACTGCGACGCACGGCCCGGCCGGACAACGCCTGCAACGTCAGCGGCGTGATGAAACGGCAGGCGCCCTCGGTCATGACCACCTGCACCTCGGCACGGGCTTCCACCAGCCGGCGAGTAAGCAGCGCGGCCTTGTATGCGGCAATGCCACCGGTTACGCCCAGCAGAATGCGACGTTGGGAAAGCGCTTTCATAAGAACCCTTTGCCAGAGCCTTCATAGTCTACCGGCTTTGCCGGCCCACGGTGATTGCGCAGCCCGGCCGGGATTGGCACCGTAACCGGGATTTTCGGAGCCGCGCCATGCCCATCACCGACTGGCCCGTCGACGAACGGCCCCGTGAAAAACTGCTCGACCGGGGCGCCGGCGCCCTGACCGATGCCGAACTGCTGGCGATCTTCCTGCGTACGGGTGTGAGCGGCATGAGCGCGGTGTCGCTCGCCCGTCAGCTGCTCGATGATTACGGCGGCCTGACCCCGCTGCTGGCCGCAGACCGAGACGAGTTCTGCCAGGGTCACGGTCTGGGAACCGCCAAGTTCGTGCAACTGCAGGCGGTGGTGGAAATGGCGCGGCGGTACCTGGCCGAGCGTCTGGACCGGTCGGAACCCCTGACCGACCCCGCTGCCACCCGCGACTACCTGATCGCCCGGCTGGCGCGCCAGCCGCACGAGGTCTTCGCGGCGCTGTTTCTGGACACGCGCCATCGCGTCCTGGCGTATGAGGAGCTGTTCCGGGGCACCATCGACGGCGCCGCCGTGTATCCCCGGGAAGTGGTCAAGGCCGCCCTGCGCCACAACGCCGCAGCGGCTATCTTCGCCCACAACCACCCGTCCGGCATTGCCGAGCCATCCGAGGCCGACCACAGTCTGACCCGCCGGCTCAGTGACGCCTTGGCTCTGGTGGACATCCGCACGCTGGATCATTTCGTGATCGGCGCCGGGGAGACCGTGTCGTTCGCGGAACGCGGCTGGCTCTGATCTGAGGCAACCACCTAACTCACAAGCATTTGTTGCATTGCATCACTTCGCGTGCTACAAACTGGTGCACGCTCCGCTGTGGTGCGAGGGACTGCTACTACTAACTGGAGTTGGCATGAAAACATCTGCAACGCTTCTCACCACCGCCTTGTTGGCGAGTCCGCTGACGGCGCTAGCCGTGCAATCGAATTACACCTATGTCGAGGGTGATTTCGTCGCACACGGCGAGGCCGAAACGCGCTTCGGCGGCTTCCGTAGCGAAGAGGATTATGACGGCTACGGCTTCAAGGGCTCGATCGACATCACGCCCAACCTGTTTATCGAAAGCTCGTACGACGAGCTCGATGCCGACAACAACGGCGGCGAGCTGGAGCTTTTCTCCGGCGGCCTGGGCCTACGTGCGCCCATCGGCGACAACGCCAATCCGCTGGACATCTACGGTGTGGCCACCTACGAGAGTCTTGAGGAAAACGATGGTTCCGGCATCGAGGCCGACGGCTTTGGCGTGACCGGTGGTCTGCGCTGGCAGGCGACCCCGACGCTGGAAATCAATCCGTATGCCAGCTACTTGGACTACGGCGAGATCGACAACTCCAACGCCGACCTGGATGGTATGCGCTTCGGCGTGGACGGCGTGCTAAACGTCAATGAAACCTTCGCGCTCACCGCCGGCTATCGCACCACCAAGCTGGATATCGAAGGTCCGGGCGGCGATGCCAGCCTTGACCTGGAAAACGAGATCCGCCTCGGGGGCCGCATCTATCTTACGAAGTAAGTAGCGCGATCAATCCTGCCCGGCCGTACGGCCGGGCAGGCATCCGCCGTTGCCAACGCCGCCGGTAGCTGGTATAAAGCGCGGCTTCGCATTACCCGTTCAAACAGCGTCGTCGAGGCTTTCCATGTCGCGAGTCTGTCAGGTCACCGGCAAACGCCCGGTCACCGGTAACAACGTTTCCCACGCCAATAACAAGACCCGGCGCCGATTCGAACCGAATCTGCACTGGCACCGTTTCTGGGTGGAATCCGAAAAGCGCTACGTGCGGCTGCGCGTGTCCGCCAAGGGCATGCGCATCATCGACCGGCAGGGCATCGACACCATCCTGGCCGACGTCCGCAAGCGTGGGGAGAGAGTCTGATGCGCGAAAAAGTGAAACTGGTTTCCACCGCCGACACCGGGTTCTTCTACACCACGTACAAGAACAAGCGGAATACGCCCGACAAGATCGAGATGAAGAAGTACGATCCGGTGGTGCGCAAGCACGTGATTTTCAAGGAAGGCAAGATCAAGTAGGTCTCGCCTCTCCCAGACTGGAATACCCGAACGCCGGTGCCACACACCGGCGTTTTTGTTGGCGGCCTTCGGCCCGCCACTTCCGCCTGTCAAGGTCCCGCAACATTCCCCGCCTAGCCTGACGAGTTGATCAGACACCCTCAGGCGGACACACATGATGAATGGCATCCGAAGCGCAGCGCTGTTGCTGCTGGCCGGCGTGGGCACCACGGCCGTGGCCGCTGACTACACGTACGTGCAGGCCGACTGGATCGCCGCCGGCGACATCGACCGCAGCGGCCTCAATAGCGGCTTCACCGAGGAGTACGATGGTTTCGCGGCCGAGGGCGCCATCAGCCTGCTACCTGCAGTTTTCGTCCAGGCACGTTACGACGATCTTGAGGGGGAGCGCGGCGGCGATGCGCGGTTCCTGCAGCTCGGCGCCGGCCTGAACCACGATCTCGGGCAATACGCATCGCTGGTCGTTGACTACGACCTGGCGCTGGATATCTATGCCCTGGCCAGTTACGAGGATATCGATGCCGATGGCGCCAGCGGCGACGGTCTGGGTGTATCCGGTGGGCTACGCTGGCACCCCGTCCCGGCCCTCGAGATCAACCCGTCAGTCGGCTACGTGGACTACGACGAACTCGACGACTCGACCGCCACGCTGTCCGGCTTTCGCTATGCCCTGCGCGGCCTGTTCCAGGTGTCGCCGCACATTGCCCTGAGCGCGGCCTATCAGGTCACGGCGCTCGACCTCGATCTGGCCGCCCGCGAAACCGATCTGGATTTCGAGAAGGAATTCCGGCTCGGGGTCCGCTACTACTTCACGGTGCAGGAATGAACGCTGCTCAGGGCAGATCTTCCAGCAGCTCATCCTTCTTCTCTTCGTAGTCCTCCTCGCTGATCAGGCCCTGATCGCGCAGCCGCTTCAGCGACTGGAGCCGGGTTTCGATGCGCTGCCACGCGTCGTCGCCGGCTTTTGTCGATTCAGCTGGCCTGTCATCACTCCCGGCTGCGGGTGACGGCGAGGTTTTCGGCGCATCGTCGGCCTCGCCCGTCGGGCTCGCGGCCGGCGCAGCCGGCATCGTCCCGATCTCTGCTGTCGATGACGGTGAGGTCAGCTCGTCAGCAGCCTCGCCGGACGGCGAGCCTTCTGCCGCTGCCGGCCCGTACTTCAGGGACTGCGCACTGCGGTCGGCGCCAAGCGAGGTGGTCGCCGGCATGCTCGCGCGCGCGGACTCGATTGCCTGTGCCGTGGCATCCAGCTGCACCCAGTCACGCCGATCCCCGCGCCACTGCCAGGTGTCCCGCTCGACCAGTCGTGTCCCGTCGACGTCGCCGCCCTCGATTCGCGACCCCGGCTTGAGAGGGTTGGTCTGCGGATCCCGGAAGGAACTGTAGACATTATCAAGTTCATCGAAAACCAGATTGAGCTGGTCCTCCTTGAAGAAGACCCGAGCTGTCGTCGCCAGACGTTCGCCCGAGAATCCGAATCGTCCGTCCTTGCTCCGAAAGAACATGAGGAACACATCCTGATTCGGCTGGGCTCGCGCCAGCGCCTCCGCAAGCCCCTCGGCAACCGCACCAAGGCGCGCCGGCGAGGCAAGCGTCACCACCCCTTCATCCGCCGAATGAATACGCATGGACAGCAGCAGTGCCTGCAGCTGTTCAGGATCGAAAGCTGCCGGGTGATCATTGACCGGCTGGGCACCCAAACCGGTCGGAATCAACTGGAGAAGGATATTGTCGGTCCGCTCGATGTTGACGTAATCTGGCGGCAACTTTCCGGGCGTCGAACCGCCCACATCCGGCAACGGGAAAACACTGCATCCCGCCGCCAATGCGGCAACCCCCAGGGTCAGATGAATTCCCAGTTTCCGGATATCTACCGCCATCAACTTCTCTCCCCAAAAACTTGCCAAAGCAGAAAGGGCCTGAGACTACCGCAAACCCGTCGAACACCAAAAGAAAAGGCCGGGCAACCAACGGAAGCCCGGCCTTCGGTCTTAACGCAATCGCGTCAGGTCAATATCAGAAAGCGAAGAAAGCACCCACGTTAAAGTTGTCCGACTCGATCGTGTTGCCGTTCTGCGCCTCGGACTCCACGTCGGAGTACTCGGCCAGAAGCGTCAGGTTCGGCGTCAAGCTGTGGTAAATGCCAGCGGTAATCTTGCTGTTCTTATCGAGCAGCGTGCCTAGATCACCAGCATTCGCATCAAGGTTGGATTCACCATAGTTGATGCCATACTTAGTGGCCCCAGCGGTGAAGGTCAACTGGGCCAGACCACCATCGGAATCGCGTGCACTACCCGTCGCATCAAAGCCGTTGAACAGCAGCGCCGTCGCGCCGAGGCCCTCGGTGGTGTAGTACGACAGGAACAACTCCAGCGGACCGAAGGCCTGCTTGTAGTTCACATCGAAGCCGGTAGCCTCTTCCTCGACGCAGACGCCGTCGCCTGGCGCGGCATCGGCGGTGCAATCCACGTCCATCGACATGCCGTTGACCGATACGAATCCGCTGCTCCATCCATAACGTAGCTGACCATGGAAGCCGGGCGCGCTCTCAGCAACACCCAGTGATGTTGCCGCAGTGAGCGAATCGATGGTCTGGAAAATGCCGGCGGTGGCCGTAAAGCCGCCGAAGTCCGGCGTGGTGTAGTTAATCTGGGACAGGGTATCGGTGTAGATGTAACCTAGGCCGATGGAACCCAGCGACGTGTTGGCCGGCGCGCCGACCGCATTCGGGCTGGCACCTACGCCCGGAATGGTCATGTCGTTGATGATGGCGTCAAAACCGAACAGGCCGAAGTCGCGACCCATCTTGACGCTACCGAAGTCGGCGTTGCCGAACTTCAGAAACACCTGACGAGCATCGATACCAGTTGTGGCTAACCCAACATTCGTGGCGCCAGCGGTCTGCTGCAGGTTAGGAGAGCCTCCATCGTTGCTGACGATGCCGGGATAGAACCCGAATGTGCCGGAAACATCCCAGCCGTTCTGCTGCGTGGCCACAGTGAAAACGATCGCCGCCGGCAGCAGGCCGGTGCGCACATTCGAGAACTGATCCTCACCCGAGTCGGCGTTCTGCATACACGCCACCGCCCCGGTCACTGCGCCAGGATTGTCATCACAACTAATGTTTACGTAGTGGGCATTGACGTTGCCGTTGACGGACAAGGTCCAGTCACCGGCCTTCATGTCGACTGCCTGCGCTGCAGGCATCGCGCCGAACGCAAAGGCTGCGCCCGCCGCATGAACCGCGAGTTTGTTTAAACGCATCGTTGATTCCCCTCCAAGTGGAATACCAATCCGGGTCCCCAGGAACCGGACCCGCCAGTTCCAGAGTCGTTAGAGTCCGCATCGCGAACCACGGGCCCGGCCTGCACTGCGAAGTAGCAAGCCGTGTGCCATTGACTGCGCCACGGGAAAATCCCCGTACTCTCGCTCATTAACCCGTGCCCCAAGGTCATCATGTCTCGTTTGCGACGGACCCTGTCACGTTTTATGAACAGTTATGGCGCAGCTGTCAAGCCACTCGAGTAATGCACCGCAACATATTGGCCGCAAACGGATGCCGCTCGACCACGGGACGAAACGGCCGGCGCTGACCGCCCCGTTTGGATGCACGCCCGAGACCAGCCCTCACGATACGGCGGATTGATTGCGTAACGATGTCAGCAGCAGATTGCCGTAGGTGTCCGTTTCGCCGGCCCAGCCGGGCGCCAGCCAGATGGTGGCCACCGCGTCGCGAACAATCGCGGGCCCGTCGGCCCACCATCCGGCCGGCAGCGCATCACGCGCGTAAACCGGCACCCGGTCATCACACCCATCGACCACGACATGTTCCTCGGCATCGACCGACGCCGACGACTCGGCGCGCTGAGGCAGGGACATATCCAGTTCGGGCCCGGCCAGGCCCAGCCGTACGGTGACGACCTCTACCGGTTCATCCAGCCGATAGCCATTCTGCCGCTCGTGCGCCGCATGAAAATCCGCGTGCGCGTGGGTCATGCCGCGCCAGGCAATGCTGAGCGCCGCACTCTGGCCCTGATAGCGGATATCCAGAGACGCGTTGGCAGTGATTGTGGTCGCATCGACGCCTTCGGCGCGCAGTTCCGCCTCGCCTTGCGCCCGCAGCTCGGCCAGCCAGGCTTCGATCCGCGAATCCGATAGCGCGGCGGCCGCTTCCAGCACGCTGCGCGACATCTCCCGAGAACGCCTCGCTACCAGCATGCCCAGCGCCGACAGCACCCCGGCGTGCACCGGCACCATGGCCCGGGTCATGCCCAGCGCGTCGGCCAGCGCGCAGACATGCAGCCCGCCCGCCCCGCCGAAACACAGCAGCGTACGTTCGCGCGGGTCCTCCCCCCGCTGAACCGACATCACCCGCAGCCCGCCGGCCATGGCCTCGTTGACCACCGCGAGGATGCCTTCGGCGGCAGCCATGCGGTCGGTGCCCAGTTGTTGCGCTACCGCATCCACCGCCGTTTGCGCGGCGGCCATATCCAGCGCGGTATCGCCGCCCAGCCGGGTCGAGGCCGGCAGGCGACCCAGCACCATATTGGCGTCGGTGACGGTGGCCTCGGTACCGCCGCGCCCGTAGCAGGCCGGCCCGGGGTCAGCACCCGCAGAAGACGGCCCCACAGCCAGCAGACCACCCGCGTCCACCCGGGCCAGCGAGCCGCCGCCCGCGCCCAGCGTGTGCATGTCGACCATCGGGACCGCCACCGGGAAACCGCCGATCTCGCCGTTGCTGGTCAGCGGGATGTCGCCGTCAATCAGCGCCACATCGGTACTGGTGCCGCCCATGTCGAACGTCAGCAACCGTTCGCGGTCGGCCAACCGCCCGACGAACCGGGCACCGACCAGGCCGGCGGCCGGCCCGGAAAGCAGCATGTCCACCGCTCGTTCGCGGGCTCGTTCGACCGACATCGTCCCGGCCGTGCTATGCATCACCGAGAACTCGCCCACCGCCGACCGCAGCCGACCCAGATAGCGCCCGACACGCGGGCCGAGGCTGGCGTTGATCCAGGTGGTGATGCCGCGTTCGTATTCCTTGTATTCGGCCAGCACCGCGCTGGACCGGCTCACGAAATAGTCCGATGCCAGCGCCTCGGTCAGACGCCGCTCGGCGCGGTCGTCGAAGAACGAGTACAGCAGATTGATCGCCACCGCCTCGGGCGCCAGTTCGGCCAGATGTTGTTCGAGCGCCGCCAGGCTGGCATCGCCAAGCGGTTTCACCTCGCCGCCGCGAGCATCGCTGCGCTGGTCGACCGCCAGGCACAACTCGGGGGGAACCGGGATCTTTCGAGGCGCCGGTTCCAGCGCGTACAATTCACCACGCGCCTGCCGGCCGATGGTGAGCACGTCGGTCAGGCCCTCATTGGTGACATAGGCAGTCACCGCGTGGTGCCCTTGCAGCAGGGCGTTGGTGGCCACGGTGGAACCGTGAACCAGATTAGCCTCGGCGATATTCAGCCGCGCCAGTCCCTCGGTGACCGCGCGCTCGGGCGCCGCCGGCGTGGAGGCGACCTTGGCCACGCGCAGATGCTCACCGTCGAAAGCGACGAAATCGGTAAAGGTGCCGCCGGTGTCGACGCCGACCAGAAGATGAACCCGGGAACCGGGCGCGCCGCGAGTGGTCATCAGCGGATATCAACCTAAGGAGCATGAGTCAGGCCATGAATAACGACGTGCTTGTCGATGCGCAAGGTCTGACGCGTCGCTATGGCCTGATTCGGGCGGTTGCCGGGCTCGATCTGCAACTGCGCAACGGCGAAATCCTGGGCCTGCTCGGTCCCAACGGCGCCGGCAAGTCCACCACCCTGCGCATGCTGGCCGGCTGCCTGGCCCCGTCCGAAGGACGCGTGCTGATCCGCGGCCTCGACATGGCCCGGGCGCCCAGCCGGGCCAAGCGCCACCTGGGCTATCTGCCGGAGCGCCCGCCGCTGTACCCGGAACAGACGGTACGCGAATACCTGGCGTTCTGCGCCCGGTTGCATCGCATTCCCCGGCGCGAGCAGGGCGCGGCGGTGGCCTCGGCCATGACCGACTGCGGCCTGGCCGACATGGGCAGTCGCCTGATCGCGCACTGTTCCAAGGGCTATCAGCAGCGGGTGGGTATCGCCCAGGCCATTCTGCACCGGCCGGACGTGGTGATCCTCGACGAGCCCACCGCCGGGCTCGACCCGAACCAGATCCGCGAAATCCGCGCCCTGATCCGGCGACTGGGCGAGTCGCACAGCGTGATCCTGTCCAGCCACATCCTGCCGGAAATCCAGGCCACCTGTGCGCGGGTGGCCATCATTCACGGCGGGCAACTGGTGTTCGACCGGCCGATGCGCGACATCGAGGGCGACGAGCGTCCGCGAACGCTGCGCCTGGGGCTACGCCGGCCGCCCGGCGAAGACGTACTTTCCTCGGTATCGGGCATCGAACGGGTCGAGGCAATCGAGGAAGGTCTGTGGCAACTGACCTGCGCGCCCGGCGCCGATCCGCGCGAGGCCATCGCCGGTCAGGCCGCGCGGGATGACTGGGGCCTGTTCGAACTGAGTCAGCCGCGGCGTGCGCTGGAGGATATCTTTACCGAACTGACCAGCGCCGATCGCCCTGCAACCCGGCAGGCGGCCTGATGACGTCAGTCTGGATCATCGCCCGCCAAGAACTGGCGCGGCTGTTCGTATCTCCCCTGGCCTGGACCATGCTGGCGGTGGTGCAGTTGCTGCTGGGGCTTCTGTTCGCCATGAGTCTGGCCGACCTGATGCTCAACCCGCAGCGCCTGGGTGATTACAGCGGCGTGTCCGAGGTGATCGGCGGCGGGCTGTTCCGGTTTGCCACCATCATCCTGCTGCTGGTCATCCCGTTGCTGACCATGCGCCTGTTTGCCGAAGAACGTAAGGCCGGCACGCTGGACCTGCTGCTGGCCTCGCCCGTCACCCTCACCGGCCTGGTCCTGGGCAAGTTTGCCGGCATCCAGGCGTTCCTGACCCTCATGCTCGGCCTGACCGCGCTGATGCCGCTGTCACTGAGCCTGGGCACCCAGCTCGACCTGGGCATGCTGGCAGCCGGCCTGCTCGGGCTGTGGCTGATGATGGCGGCGTTTGCCGCCGCCGGGATCTTCATCTCGTCGCTGACACGCGAACCCACGGTAGCGGCCATCGCCACCTTCGGGCTGCTGCTGGGCATCTGGCTACTTCACGCCGTGTCATTCTTCGACTGGCAACCAGCCATCATGGGCATGACCCTGCCGCTGGGGGACCTCGCCCGCCAGCTGTCGCTGATCGGTCACTACGACAACCTGCTCTACGGCATCTTCGATACCGGGGATGTCGCCTACTACCTGATCTTCTGCGGGCTATTCCTGGCGTTGACTGTCCAGCGGCTAGACATGGAGCGGCACTGATGAGGGTTCAGCATGCCCTGACCATCCTGCTCATGATCGCCGTGGCGGCCCTGCTGGTATTCGTCAGCGGCCGCTACACGCTGCATGCGGACTGGACCCACGCCAACCGCAATTCCCTGACGCCGGCGTCGCAGCGCATTCTCGACTCGATGCCCGGCGAAATCCGGTTCATCGCTTACGCTTATCCGGGACCCATCCGCCAGTCCATCCGGGATCAACTCGATCGCTACCGCCGCGCCGACGACAGCGTATCCCTGACCTTCGTCGACCCGGCGGAGGCACCACAGCGCATGCGTGAGCTGGGCGTGCGTCGCGATGGTGAGGTGCGGGTGAGCTACGACGAGCGCGACGCCACGCTCGACGATCTCACCGAACAGTCCGTCACCAGCACCCTCCAGCGCCTGGCCGCGGGTCGAGACCAATGGGTGGTGTTTCTCACCGGACACGGCGAGCGCGATCCGCAGAATGAGGAACCCGGGGGCTACAGCCAGTTCAGCGCCGCGCTGGGCCGACAGGGACTCAAGACCCGGCCGCTGAACCTGGGCGAGTCGCCGGCGATCCCCGACAATACCTCGGTGCTGGTCATCGCCAGCCCCCAGCAGTCACCCTTGCCCGGCGAGGTCGAGCTGATCCGCGATTATCTGGACAACGGCGGCAACTTGCTGTGGCTCACCGACCCGAGCACGCAGGACCCCATGCCTGGCCTCGCGGACGCACTGGGACTGCAGTGGCAAACCGGCACGGTAATCTACCCGGACTATCAGGCCCTGGGCACGGGACATCCGGCGCTGTCGCTGGTGGTCAATTATCCCCGCCACCCCGTCACCGAGCGGCTCGAGGGCCTCACGCTGTTCCCCTTCGCCGGGGGTGTCAGCGTGGGCGACGACACGGCCTGGGAGGCTGCTAGTCTTATCCGGACACCGGCCCGCTCGTGGCTGGAAACCGGCGAGCTTGACGGCGAGGAAGTCAGCTTTGCCGAGGACGACGGCGACCGTGCCGGACCCGTGACCATCGGCATGGCGCTAGAGCGCAAGACCGGCCCCCCCGAGGGTGACGGGTCAGCCAGCACGCCGGCCGGACCCCAGCGGGCCGTGGCCCTGGCCGACAGCGACTTCGCCACCAACGCCAACCTAGGCACGCTCGGCAACCGGGCGTTCGCGATGGCGCTGATCCAGTGGCTGGCCCACCGGGATTCGCAGATAGCCGTCGACGTGCCGGTCGCCCCGGACGCCTCGCTGACTCTGGCGCCTTGGGAAACGCGCTTCATCTGGCTGGGATTCGTGATCGCCCTCCCATTGTTGCTGCTCGCCATCGGTCTGGGCCGTTGGTGGTGGCGCCGGCGCGGCTGAACGGCCATGCGCGCACGCACGCTTCTCAATCTGGGACTGATTTCCGGTTCGGTGGCCATGGGCGCGCTGCTCTGGCTCGACCGGCCGGCCGAACCGAAGACGGAAACCCTCACGCCGCTGCGCGGCGAACAGATCGAGCGGATACGCATCACCACCCCCGATCAGCCGACCATCGACCTCGCCCGTACCGATACCGGCTGGCGACTCGATGCGCCGGTGACGGCCCGCGCGGATCAGGCAACGGTGAATCAGGTACTGCGGCTGGCATCGACCGCGTCCAAACGTCGCATGGCGGCGGGCCAGGTAGAGCTCGGGAGGCTGGGATTGCTGGAACCGGTCGCTGAAGTGCAGTTCGACGACGCGCCGGCCATCCAGCTTGGCGGCAGCGAGGCGGTCAAGGGCTTCCGGTACGCCCAGGTGGGGCGCGATATCCACCTGATCAACGAGCCCAACATGCAGGCCCTGGGCGGTGATTACAGCGACCTGATCAGCCGCCGGCTGCTGCCACCCGATGCCCGCATTACCCGACTGACGCTGCCGGAACGGCAACTCAGCCCCAACCAACAGGGTGGCTGGAACATCGAGCCGGCGACCGACGCGGCGAGTGCGGATGCCGCCCAGCGCACGGTGGACCTGTGGGAACACACCCAAGCAATGTGGGCCGGGCCCGCAGGCGACGCGCCAGCCCCGGAAACCGTGGTCATCGAAACCGCGGACCACGGCAGGTTCACGTTTGGCGTGGTCGCGCGGGAACCGCAACTGCAACTGCGCCGAGAGGACCTTGGTGTCGTCTTCCAGGTCGGGGCAAACCGGGCGGCGCCGCTGCTGGAGATGACCCATGCCGGTGCGTCTTCACTTAAGAACCAGCCGGATGTCGAACTGACGCCGGCCGACGAGTAGCCCCGGATGAGCACGACCGGCCCGGTCCTGTTGCCGTCCGGCGGGAAACGCTGATGCCGGAACTACCGGAGGTGGAAACCACCCGCCGGGGGCTGGCGCCGCACGTGGTCGGCCGGCACGTGGTCACGGTAACCGTGCGCCAGCCCCGCCTGCGCTGGCCGGTCACACCGCAACTGGCCCGGGACCTGCCCGGGCGCCGGATCGATGCCCTGACCCGGCGGGCCAAGTACCTGCTGCTGGCCGCCGGTGACGGCCACCTGCTCATGCACCTGGGTATGTCCGGGCGCCTGCGTATTGTCCCGACGGACACTCCGGCCGGCCTGCATGATCATCTGGATATCCGACTGGACTCGGGGCAGGTCATGCGCCTTAACGACCCGCGCCGTTTTGGCTGCGCCCTGTGGTTGCAGCATCCCCCCGACGAACACGCGCTGATTGCGGGACTGGGCCCGGAGCCGCTATCACCCGAATTCAGCGGCGACTGGCTCTATGCCCGTTCGCGCGGCCGGCGGGCCGCGGTCAAGGTATTCATCATGGACGCCGCCAACGTGGTCGGGGTGGGTAATATCTACGCCAGCGAAGCGCTATTCGAGGCCGGCATTCACCCCAGCCGCCCCGCCGGCCGCATCGGCCGCGTCCGCTACGCTCGGCTTGCCGCCGCCATCAAGCAGACGCTGGCACGCGCCATCGACGCCGGCGGCACCACCCTGCGCGACTACATTGGGGTGGACGGCGGCACCGGCTGGTTCCAGCTATCGCTAGCGGTGTACGGCCGCGAGGGACAACCCTGCCCGCGCGACGCCACCTCGGTACGCCGCCGGATCATCGGCCAGCGCAGCACGTTTTTCTGCCCGCGCTGCCAGATCTGATCGGCGAACGGCGCCAGCCCACCGCTGGCGCCGCGGCTTGAGTGGATTGGCTATGGCACACTCAGACAGTGACTGACGAAACGCACGAACCCGCCGGCCCGACCCCGCACTACCGCGAGGCCTCGCTATGGTCCAAGCTGGCCCGGAATGCCGGCGATGCCGGTCGCCAGGCGGTGGAAAAGGCCCTGCAACTACACTACGCGGCCCGCCGGCCGGACACGCCGGCCTGGGCCCGGCGCACCGCATACGGCGCGCTGGCCTACTTCATCATGCCCCTGGATTCGGTCCCGGACTGGCTGGTCGCGGTGGGCTACACCGATGACCTGGCCGCGCTGGCGCTGGCGGTCAGCACCCTGTCGGCCTACATCGATGATGATGTCCGACAGCTGGCGCGGGCACGGCTGACCCAGTGGTTCGGAGAATAGCAGCGTGGCGCCGAAACCGGTGCCGCTGACTTGTCGTTGCCAAACGAACGGGGTACACGGGAGTCTCGCCACAACAATCTGGAGAAGGAGAACATCATGGGCATTCTTTCCTGGATCATTCTCGGCCTGATTGCCGGTGCACTCGCGAAGTGGATCATGCCCGGCAACGATCCCGGCGGCCTTATCGTGACCATGCTGATCGGCATCGCCGGTGCCTTCGTGGGCGGCTTCGTGGGCTCGCTCGTGGGTCTCGGCACCACTGGCGGTCTGAGCCTGGGCAGCATCGTCACCGCCATCATCGGCGCCCTGATCCTGCTGGCCGGCTACCGCGCGCTCAACCGCTGAGCGATCGGGACGGCATCCGGCCGCAGCCGGTCGGTCGTAGCCATACCGGACGCGCCCGGTCCGTTCATCCGGCCGGGCGCGTTTTCGAAACGGTGCTTTGCCAAAGCACCGGCACGGGGTGCACTATCCCCGGCGTCACATCAAACCAATTAAGGCGTCACTGAACGCCCACACGGAGGAGACCGCATGAGTATCGGCAAGCCGAGTCTCGTGCTCGTCGCCGCCATGAGCATCGCCATGGCGGCCGGCGCCCACGAACCCAAAAAACACGACTACCCCACCAAGGACCGCGTCGAGTTCGTCCTGGACTGCATGGGCACACTGGGCGGCGTGAACCTCACCACCATGTACAAGTGCTCGTGCGCGATCGACGAAATCGCCAAGCAGGCGTCCTACGACGCCTTCGTGGCCATGGATACGTTCAACCGCGGCCGCAGCGCCGCCGGCGAACGGCCGGAAATTCTCCGCGAGGGGCCGGCAGCCACGTCCGCTCGAAGCCAGCTTGCCGAGGTCATGACCCGAGCCGCGGATCGCTGCATCATCGAGAACGAGGATTTCGTTCCGGAAACCCGCGGGGGTGGTGACGATGATGACGACTGACCCCGACCGCGGACACCGTTACTGATGCCGGGCGCTGACGACACCGGCGTTACCCGCCATGAACTGAGTGACCTGCGCGCCCGCGCCCTGACCCTGGAAGCCCGGCTCAACGAGGTGTTCCTAGGTCAGCCGCAGGCGGTGCGGTTGTTGCTGATCGCGCTGTTCGCGCGGGGCCATGCGCTGCTGGAAGGTGATGTGGGCGTGGGCAAGACGACGCTGCTGCGCGCGCTCGCCCGCGCCACGGGCGGGGCGTTCGAGCGGCTGGAGGGCACCATCGACCTGATGCCCAACGATCTGCTCTATTACACCTACATCAATGCCGAGGGCCGCCCCCAGGTGGACCCCGGCCCGCTGGTCCGCCACGGCGAAGCGCTCTCGTTCTTCTTCTTCAACGAGGTCAACCGGGCCCGGCCGCAGGTGCATTCCCTGTTGCTGCGCGTGATGGCCGAGCGTAGCGTCACTGCCTTCAACCGCGAATACCATTTCCCGCGGCTGCAGGTGTTTGCCGACCGCAATCGGGTGGAGAAGGAAGAAACCTTCGAAATCCCCTCCGCCGCGCGCGACCGTTTCCTGATGGAAATCCCGGTGGAGATCAGCGACGACAACGACATCCGCCGTCAGCTGATGTTCGACACCCGCTTCCACGACACCGATGAGCTGCTGGACAGCCTGGAACCGGCGCAGCTGCCGGTCGAGGACATCCACGCGGCGGCCCCGGCCATCCAGGGTCAGGTGCAGGCCGGGCCGGCGCTGGAACGCTATGCGCTGGCGCTGTGGCAGGCCACCCGGGATCCGATGGCCGCCGGAGTCGAGGTCGACGGGGTGGAGATGGCGGACCTGATCGAGGTGGGAGCCAGCCCGCGCGGTGCCGGAATGCTGATCCGGGCTGCCCGCGTGGCCGCCTGGCTGGCGGATCGCGAACACGTCCAGCCCGAGGACATCCAGACGATCTTCCACGCCACCATGGCCCATCGCGTATTCCTGCAGCCGGTGTATGAACTGCGGCGCGCCCGCATCGCCCCGGCATTGATGCGCGGCATTCTCGCTCGCGTCAGCGCGCCCTGAGCGCGCATCGCGGCTTCCACCGGACCGCCATGGCTGCCAGCACGCCCGCGCCCACCGACTTCGACTACCGCCTGATCTGGCGCAGCCGGTATCCCCGGCCGGGCCATCACGCCAGCACCATGGCCGGCGCCGGACACGAGTTCCGCGCCCGGGCCCCATTACTGGATGCGCCCGACCCGCGCCGACTGGCGCTGCGGGCCAGTCTGGCGGACCCTTTCGGCCGCCTGTTCGTCAACCTATTCAATCAGTACAGCGCAATCCCTGTATATGCGCTGGTCGATGACAGCGCCTCGATGGATTTCGAGGGGGCCACCAGCAAGCGCGAGCTGCGGCATCACTTTCTGGCGTCGCTGGCGATGTCGGCCCATCGCACCGGCGACCCCTTCGGCCTGGCGGTGTGCGGCAGCCGTGCCGAGCGGCCGTCGTTCACTCCTGCCACTTGCAATGCCGCCCTGGTCGAGGATCAGCTGGCGCAGCTGCGCGACCGGCCACCGAGCGCATCCGACGCCACCGGCCTGCGCCGGGCGGCCGGCATGATCGGCCGGCATCGGGCGCTGGTGTTCCTGGTATCCGATTTTCATCTGCCGGTCGAGATGGTGAATGGACTGCTCGGGGATCTGGCCCGCCACGAGGTGGTGCCGATCGTACTAAGGGATTCGGCCGAGGACCTGGCCCGCGCCGGTAACGGGCTGGTGCGTATGCGCGACGCCGAAACCGGCCGGGCCCGAACCCTTTGGATACGGCCCGGCCTGCGAGCCCGGGCCGCACAGGCCGCCCGGGACCACCGCCAGTGGCTGGAACGGCTGCTGACGGGGCACCAGTGCCGCCCGTTCTTCCTGGAGGATGCCGTGGACCGCGACCGCCTCAACCGGTATTTCGCGCAATGATCCGGCGGAACTGGGCCCTCCTGCTGACGCTGACCGCCGGTCTAGCCCACGGGGCGGACGAAGCGCCGCCGCTGGGCTGGGCCGAATCCCCGGCACAGGACGCGGGCATCGTGGCCGTCGATACCCAGGCGCCCCGGCCGTTCGGCCAGGTGGTGGGCGACCGGCTGGTGCTGACCTACCGGATCACCGTGGCCTCCGACGCCACCCTTCAGCGCGCCTCCCTGCCGCTACGCCGACGTATCGACGACTGGCTGGAACGTCAGGAGGTCGAGGTTTCCACCCGGCGTACCGACGACGGCCAGCAATACACCATTACCCTGACCTACCAGACCTTCGATACCCCGCTGGGCGTGACCACGAAGACGGTGCCCGGTTTCGAAGTGCGCTTCAGGCGCCCCGACCAGCCGCCCGCCACCGCCCGCATGCCGGCCTGGTCGTTTGCCCAGTCACCGCTGCTCAGCGAGACCGTGGCCGACGAGGGCGAGAACATTGTTTCCATGCAGCCCGATGTCGAGCCGTTCTCCGCCCGGCGTCGCGGCCACACCGCCCTGCTGGCGGCCTCGGTGCTGCCGCTAGCCGGGGGACTGGGGTGGCTGCTGTGGCTATACCAGCCCTGGCGGCGTCGCCACGCCAGGCATTTCGCCGAGGCGCTGGCCGCCATCCGGGCGCAACCCCGGACATCATCACCAGAAGCCCTCGCGGCGGCGTTCCGCCATGTGCACCGCGGCTTCGACCGGACCGTCGGGCAGGCGGTGTTCGCGGCCGACGTGGACGCGTTCTGCCAGCGATTCCCGCGCTTCGCGGCCTGTCGCGAGGAAATCGACACGTTCTTCGCGGATTCTCGGCGACTGTTCTTCGATGAGCAGATGCCGGATCACGGTGATCCCCGGGCGGCGCTGGAAGCCATCGCCGTACGCCTGCGTGACGCCGAGCGCGAAACCCGATGAGCCCGTTCGACCTTGGCCTGATCCGACCCTGGGTGCTGCTGGCCCTGCCGCTGGCGCTGCTGCCATTCCTGGCCCCCGCCGTCGCGGCGCTGAACCATCCCGGGATTCAGGGGCTGCCGCCGGACCCGCTGTCGCGTCTGATCGATTTCGGTCTACGGCTGGCCGGTTGCCTGGCCGTTACCGCCATACTGGTGGGGCTGGCCGAGCCCTATCGGGATGGTCGGCAGACCACCGTCACCAGCCAGGGCGCCCAGGTGGCCATCGTACTGGACCGAAGCCGCAGCATGAACGACACCTTCGCTGGGCGGTCCACCGAGGGTTCGTCCGAAGTCGGCAAGGCCCGGGCCGCCAGCGAGCTATTGCTGGATTTCGTGAACCGGCGGCCGGACAACCTTTACGGGCTGATCGAGTTCAGCACCTCGCCGATCTTCGCCCTGCCCCTGACCACCCATCTCAGCGCCATCCGCGCGGGCCTGGAAGCCGCCGCCGAGGACGGCCTGGCGCTCACCTCGGTGGCCGGCGCGTTAGGCATGGCTGCCAACCTGTTCGAGGAGCAGGCGGCTCAGGGGTCGCGCGTGGTGCTTTTGGTGTCCGACGGTGCGGCTGCCATCCCGCCGGATGCCGCCGGCACCATCCGCCAGTGGTTCCGGCAGCGCGATTTGCGCCTTTACTGGGTCTACATGCGCACAGCCGGGCATCCGGCCCTGGCCATGGAAGGGGAACCCGACGACGAGGCTTCCTCCCCGGAGCAGAAGCTGCACGATTATTTCCGAGGGCTGGGCGTACCCTACCGTGCCTATCAGGCAGACAACCCGGAAGCCATGCGGCGTGCCATTGCGGACATCGACCAGCTGGAGCGCGAAACGCTGCGCACCCCGGTCTCGCTGCCCCGCCAGGGCCTCGCGCCGTTCAGTTATACCGCGGCACTGGCACTGGTGGGCCTGCTGCTCGCCGCCCGGGCCGCAACCCTTCGGAGATGGGCCTGATGCGTTTTCGACAACAACTCATCCTGGCTTGGGCGCTGATCGGCCTTGGCGCGATCGGCCTGGTCCTGGCCGGCCTCGGTTGGTGGCAGTCCGCGCGGATCGACCGCCTCGTGGCCGAGGGCACTCCGGAGGCGCTGGCGCAATCCGATGCCCCGGCTGCCCGTTTCGCCCTGGCCTATCGCCAGCGGCGCAACGGGGCGCCGCGCGAGGCTGCGGAAATCTACCGCCAACTCATTCCGCAGTTGCAGTTGCAGGATCAGGCGCTGATCGCGACGCACTACAACCTGGCCAACCTGTACTTCCTCCTGGCAGCCAACGCGGCGGATGAAACCCGCCTCAGCGAGATGGTGCCGCTGGTGCTGCAGGCCCGCTCGCATTATCAGCGGGTGCTCTACCTGCAGGCGGATCACTACGCGGCGAAGTACAACCTCGAATACGTGGAACGGCTGATGCAGACCCGTGACTGGATCGGCAGCCAGTCCGAGGTCGGCTCGAACATCGAGCGCCGCGACAGCGGCACCGGCTGGGTGAGCGTGCATGAATTGCCGGACGGGCTGCCATGAGGCGATGGTCGGCTGGCCGCCCCGGCCCCACCACCCTGTGGTTGAGTGCTGCGGCACTGGCCCTGGTGATAGCGCTGGTCAACCCCGGCCTGCCGGGCGAGCGACTGGTCTACGACTATCTGTTCGTGATCGATATCAGCCAGAGCATGCTGGTGCGCGATTATCTGGACGACGACGGTCAGTCCGTGAGCCGGCTTGCGACCGCCCGCAAGGCGGTGGACGACACCATCAGCCGGCTGCCCTGCGGGTCGCGCGTGGGCGTGGGCCTGTTCACCGGCTGGAACAGCGCCATTGCCTTCCGGCCGATCGAGGTCTGCGGGCACCGCGACGAACTGGCGAGCGTGGTCGAGCGCGTCGACTGGCGCATGACCTGGGTGCCCCAGAGCAACGTCGCCCGCGGACTCTTCGCCACCATCGACCAGATTCACGACTGGCCCCGACCCCCGGCGCTGATCTTCCTGACCGACGGCGACGAAATGCCGGCGGTCGACGCGGACAACCGCCCGGACCCGCCCGCCAGCCGCGACCGGGTCCGGGGCATGCTCGTCGGCGTGGGCGCTACCTCGCCGTCACCGGTGCCGAAGTTCAGTCTGAACGGCGATAACCGTGGTTTCTTCACCCAAGGCGGCGAACCGCTCACTTCAAGGTTGGCGGCAGGCTATCTGGAAACACTGGCTGCGGATACGGGCTTCGGCTATGCGCGACTCAACCGACCCGAGCAGCTGGCGGAAATCAGCACCGATCCGGCATTTTCACGTCCGGTAGCCAGCACGCGCGGCATCGGCTGGGTCGCCGCCCTGCTCGCGCTGGCGTGCCTGGTATGGCGTTACCTGCGGCCACACCGGCACCGGCTCGTCCGACGGGCTTGTGGTGCCACCGAATAGTTTGCCGCGAGCCAGGCGCAACCGGTGAATCCGAGGGCAGGTCAACGCGTAATTGGCTGATAAGAGGTGTGATACCCATTGACGCTTATATGGGGCTATGGTACCCAGTGAATTCGCTTAAGCGTCAGAGATAGGACGTATAAGCGCGTCAGGAGAATTCCGCACGGTGGCAATCGGCGGGAACCGCAATGCGGAATAACAAGCGGGCTTAAGCCCATTCATGCACGGAGGAGATTGAAATGAGCGACAGGAGACCGACAGCCAAGCACTTGATGACAAGTGCATTCACTGCTGCGGCGTTGGTGGCTTCCGGTGGCGCGATCGCCAACGAGAAGCTCAGCAGCATGGCGGATGACCCGAGTAACTGGATCATGTGGGGCGGTGACTATACCGGTCAGCGCTACAGCCAGCTGGATCAGATCAACGCTGACAACGCCGACCAGTTGCAGCCGGTGTGGACATTCTCCACCGGCGTCCTGCGTGGCCACGAGGGTGGTCCGCTGGTCAAGGGCAACATGATGTACATCCACACGCCATTCCCCAACAAGGTGTTCGCGATCAGTCTCGACACCAAGAAAATCGTGTGGAAACACGAGCCCAGCCAGAATCCGGACGTAATCCCGGTCATGTGCTGCGATACTGTTTATCGCGGTCTGGCCTATCATCCAAACGGCACCATCTTCCTGCAGCAGGCCGATACCACGCTGAAGGCATTGGATGCCAAGACCGGCGAGGTCAAGTGGGAAATAGTAAACGGCGACCCCGACAAGGGTGAAACCAACACCAACGCCCCACTGGTGGTCAAGGACATGGTCATCACCGGTATCTCCGGCGGTGAGTTCGGCGTACGCGGCCACGTGACCGCCTACAGCGTCGAGGACGGCAGCCAGGTATGGCGTGCATACAGCACCGGGCCGGACGATTCGATGCTGATGGATCCGGAAAAGACCATCGACGCGGCCACCGGCAAGCCGGTTGGCAAGGATTCCAGCCTCAAGAGCTGGAAGGGTGATCAGTGGAAGATCGGTGGCGGCACCACCTGGGGCTGGTTCACCTACGATCCCGACGCCAATCTGCTGTACTACGGCACCGGCAACCCCTCCACCTGGAACCCGAATCAGCGTCCGGGCGATAACAAATGGTCGATGACCATCTTCGCGCGCGACGTCGACACAGGCATGGCCAAGTGGGCCTACCAGATGACGCCCCACGACGAGTGGGACTATGACGGCGTCAACGAAAAGATCCTGGTCGACCAGAAGATCGACGGCAAGGATCGCAAACTGGTGGTGCACTTCGACCGCAACGGCTTCGCCTACACGCAGGACCGCCTGACGGGTGAGCTGCTGGTTGCCAAGAAGTACGATCCGGCCGTCAACTGGGCCACCGAGGTCGACATGGAAACCGGTCGTCCGCAGGTGGTGGACAAGTACAGCACCGAAGTCCAGGGCGAAGATGTCAACGTGAAGAACATCTGCCCGGCGGCCCTTGGTTCCAAGGACCAGCAGCCGGCGGCGTTCTCCCCGAAGACCGGCCTGTTCTACGTACCCACCAACCACGTGTGCATGGACTACGAGCCGTTCAAGGTGGACTACACCGCGGGTCAGCCGTACGTCGGCGCCACCCTGTCGATGTATCCGGCCCCCAACTCGATCACCAATCCGGTCAACCCGGATGAGGCGGACGAGCCAAGGCTGGGCACCTTCATCGCCTGGGACGCCACCAAGGGCGAAATCAAGTGGTCCATCGCCGAGCCCTTCTCGGTGTGGAGTGGCGCCCTGGCCACCGCGGGTGACGTGGTGTTCTACGGCACGCTCGAGGGCTACCTGAAGGCGGTTGATGCCAAGACCGGCAAGGAGCTTTATCGCTTCAAGACCCCGTCAGGCATCATCGGCAACGTCAACACCTGGAAGTATGACGGCAAGCAGTACATCGGCGTGCTCTCGGGCATTGGTGGCTGGGCCGGTATCGGCATGGCTGCCGGGTTGACCGACCCGAACGCCGGCCTGGGCGCCGTGGGTGCCTACAAGTCGCTGTCGCAGAACACGCAGCTGGGCGGCGTCCTGACGCTGTTCGCGCTGCCGGATAGCGCACTCTAAGTCGACCGACAACCGTTGGTGGACACGCGCCCGCACCCTGCTTCGGGGTGCGGGCGCTTTTCTTGCGGGACGCGCCCCGGACAGACACACTGAGGCCACCCGACATCGATCACGATATAGGTGCGAAATGAGGATGACCCGCCGACTCTTTTCCCTGTTTTTCCTGACCCTGGTACTGGGCACGGCCGGCCTGCAGGCGGCCTGCTCCGAGAGCCAGAGCAAGACAGCATCGAACGACAGCGCGACCGAGGAACCGGCCGGCGCTGACGAGAGCCAGGACAGCGGCAACACCCAGGTGGCCGCGGCCGACACCGAATCAGAGCCCGCCGATGATGCGGCCTCGAACGACGATGGTGGTGGCGATACGTCCGGCAAGCCGTACGACGTATCCTGTGACGACGATCACTGCGTCGCCAACGAGGCCGTCGTCACCGGCTACGAGAAGTATCACGCCCACTGCCATACCTGCCACGGACCGAACGGCGTGGGCAGCACCTTTGCGCCCAGCCTCGTGGACCGCCTGGAGGACCTGAACCAGGGCGAGTTCACCGGCATTGTCGCCAACGGCAAGAAGCGGTTCGATTCGACCACCGGCACCTACTCGGTGATGCCGGCCTGGAAGGACAACCCGGACGTGATGAGCAACGTCGGCCAGCTCTGGGCCTATCTCAAGGCCCGCTCGGATGAAGCGCTGCCGGCGGTTCACCCCGATCCGAAGTAAGGGGCCGCGAGCGGCCACCATTGTGCTGCTGCTCGCCCGACCCTTTCGCCTGATGGCCATCGCGAGATGGCTCGCTTATCGCCTCCTGCCGGCCATGCTGATGGCCGGCAGCGGGGTTGCCGGCGCCGCCCTGCCGGTATCGGAAATTGCCCCCGGCGTGTTCGTGCACCAGGGGCATGCCGAGCAGGCCAACGAGGCCAACGGCAATGACATCGCCAATGCCGGCTTCGTGGTCGGCGACGATTGCGTCGCGGTTATCGATACCCTGGGCTCGCCGGCACTGGGCCGCCAGTTAGCCGCCAGCGTGGCCAGCCGGACGGCTCTGCCGATCTGTGCGGTGATCAACACTCACGTGCACCCGGACCATCTGCTGGGCAACAGGGCGCTGACCGGCGATGACCGGCCACTGCTCGGGCATGAGCAACTGCCGCGGGCACTCGCCGCACGCGCTGACGGCTATCTGGCGGCAGCAAACAGTACCTACGCGGCGGATGCCGATGCTTCCTGGATTGTTGCACCAACCACCACGGTTGCCGATACCCGGCGAATCGACCTGGGTGGCCGCACCCTGGTACTGGAAGCCTGGCCGACCGCCCACAGCAACACCGATCTGACTGTCTTCGACACAGCCTCGGGCACTCTGTGGACGGGGGATCTCGTTTTCCTCGACCGGATGCCGGCGCTCGACGGCAGCATCAACGGCTGGCTGAACGTGCTCGATGAACTGTCGGGCCGCTCGGGCGTCAAACGAATAGTGCCCGGACACGGACCGGCATGTGCGCCCTGGCCGGCCGGCAGCGCGCCGTTGCGACGCTACCTTGGCCATCTCCGTACCGAGGTGCGGGACGCGATCCACCAGGGACGCACGATCGAGCAGGCGATCGCCAACATCGGCTATGACCGCGCGCAGGACTGGCCGCTGTTCGATCGAGTTCACCGGCGCAATGTCACCGCGGCATTCGCGGAACTGGAATGGGAGTAGACGTCATGGCCAACCACCGACCGCGCACGATCCGTCGTCTGCTTGCACGGCAATTCATTGCCGCGACCGCAATTGCCGGCCTTCTCGGCCCGACGATGGCCCGCGCCGCGACAGCCGACGACGAACAAATCCCCGAATCCAGCGCCTGGCCCAGCCTCAAGGCGGAACACTTCGGTGACCGGCAGATCCGGGATGGCGAGGCGATCATCGGCCTGGATGCCCCCTATCGCGCCGAGGACGCCGCCATCGTGCCTATCGCCATCACCGACAAGCTGTCATCGGACGATGAGCGTCGCATCGAGCGCCTGTGGCTGGTAATCGACAACAATCCGGTGCCGATGTCGGCCGAGTTCGAGTTCGGGCCGGCCGCGGCCAGCGCCGATATCGCCACCCGCGTCCGGGTGAACGCCTACACCCACATGCGGGCCATCGCGGAAACCGGTGACGGCCAGCTCTACATGACCACCCGCTACGTCAAGGCCAGTGGCGGCTGCTCCGCGCCTGCCTCGAAGGACCCGGATGCTGCCCTGGCCAACATGGGGCAGATTCGTCTGCGCGAGCTCAGCGGGTCGGACAAGCCCGGGCGGCGCATCCAGATGCTCACGCGCCACCCCAACCACACCGGCCTGCAGATGAACCAGGTCACCCGGCTGCACGTGCCGGAGCACTACGTGAACGCCATCGAGATCAACGCCGGGGATCGCAACGTCCTGAGTGCCACGATGACGTTTTCACTCAGCGAGAATCCGAGCCTGCGCTTTTCCTATCAGCCGGCCGGATCGGCACCGCTGACGATTGCGGTTCGGGATACCGAGGAAAACACCTTCACCGCCGAGTACGCTGCCGCACCATGAAGCGGTGGGTCGAAGTCTCAGTCAAAACGGACGCGATCGCGTTCCCTGAGGGTACCGAGCCCCCTGGCGATATCCGGTTTCCTGGCACCCCGGAAAACCGCGCGGGACACAATCAAGGCGACGACCGTGGCAGTCGCCAGTCGCCTGCTTGCGGCAGTGTACGGTCCCCTGCGGAGCCCGATCGGCGATTGACGTTTCCGCATCCCCGGTCCAGGGTCAGCCTGCGCCTGCCGGCGCCATCCTGTTGTGGGACCGCCGCCATCCGCAACCCATTGCACCGAACGAGTCATCTTCACCCAGATTGCAAGCGAGGATTCCAATGAGAACACGTTACCTGGCATGGGCCGGCGGCATCACCGCCGCCCTGTTCGCCACCGCTGGCCTCGCCGCGGAGGAACGGGAAGCATTCCGGGCCTGCGCCGATCCCAGCAACATGCCCATGGTGAACGAGGCCGGCGAAGGGTTCGAAAACAAGATTGCCGAGTTGTTCGCCGACAAGCTGGGCTTGCCGCTCGAGTACTACTGGGTCCCCCAGCAGATGGGCTTCGGGCGCGTCTCGCTCAAGAATTTCCTCGACGACAAGAATCGCTATGCCTGCGATGTGGTGCTGTCGGCCGGTTCCGGCTTCGATGTGGGCCAGACCACGCCGGCCTACTTCCGGTCCACCTACGTGATGGTGTTCCCCGAAGGCGCCGGCCTGGACGACGTCCGGGAGCCTGCCGATCTGCTCGATCTGCCGGCTGACAAGCGCGAGAGCCTGCGAATCGGCGGGTTCACCAAGTCGCCGCCAGTCACCTGGCTGCAGCGCAACGGCATGCTCACCAACCTGGTGGGCTACCGTACCCAGTCCGGCAGCCGCGATTTCGATCCCGGCGACGTGATCCGCAACGAACTGGTCAACGGCGACCTGGATATCGTCATGCTCTGGGGGCCGATCGGCGGCTACTACGCCCAGCAGATCGACACCCCCAAGCTTCGTGTCGTCCCTTTCGAGCCCGGCGAGGGCCTGGCCGTCTCGTTTCCCATCCGGATGGCGGTACGCTACGGCGAGAACGAGTGGCTGGAAACCGTTTCCAACCTGATACGCGACAATCGTGATGAGATCGAGTCCATTCTGGCCGATTACAACGTACCCCTGGTACCGCTCACGGAAGCCGATAAGGCCGTGCCGGATGACGACGATTGATAGATAACGCGTCGCACGAGACGCGACACCACGGAGGATGATGTGAAGCGACATACCCTGACCTGCCTGCTGGCCGCAACGCTGACGCTATCAGCCGGCATGGCTGCTGCCGAGACCGATGACGACGCCGAATTCTCGCAAGCCAACCAGCTGCTGTTCCTGGAGAACCATCTGGAGGGCGCAAATGGCCCAATGGTCTACGAATACCAGCTGACCAAGCGGGCGACCAAGGCCGGTGAGGATGATCTCAGCGAGGGCATTCGCATGACCAGCAAGCCCGACGCGGAGGCACAGGCGCGCAACGTCTCGTTCGACTACGACAGCGGCGACGACAACGATTACGTGCGCAAGGTACCCTCGGCGCGCGGCAATCCGGTAATCATGATGTTCCTGCAGCGGGACGTATCCGAAATGGACCGGCTCACGGGTGGCTCCTGGCGCTACTTCCAGAAGCAGGTGAAGCTGGCGCTGGAGCACGAGTCCGAGGTCGAATCGGTCACGGTCGACTACAACGGCGAACAGGTATCGGCACAACAGATTCGGCTGATGCCCTATCGGAACGCGGAACGCCCTCAAATGGCCCCCTACCGCCACAAGGTCTACGAGTTCATCGTCTCCGAGTCGATTCCGGGCGAAGTGTATGAAATCCGCACCCGGGTGCCCGCCGAGGAGGGCGACCAGCCGCTGATCGAGGAATCACTGCGGCTGACCGGCGTGCGGCCGGCAGGCGACGGCTGAGTGGGATGCGGGCCGGACGGCTGACCATAAGCACGTTCTTGACCGGCTGTCTCGCGCTGGCCACTAGTGCCCCGGCATCGGATCGCCAATGCCGAAGCGTGGCGGTGCTGCCTTTCGACCTGGTCGATACCAGCCTTCAGGCTGATCTGGAAGGCCGCCAGCCGGAAGATCTCGCCCGCGTTCGACGCGCCACGGCGCGCGCCCGCACACTGCTCGCCGAACTACCCGCATTCTGTCCGGTCGATGTCGCCCCAGCGTCCTCGGCCATCGACCGGGCCCGGGAGCGGTATCGCTACCTCCATCGCTGCAACGGCTGCGAACTCGGTATCGCAAGCCAGCTGAACGCGGAACTCGTCCTGGTGGGCTGGGCACAGAAAGTCAGCAGCCTGATCCTCAACATCAACGCGGTCATCCGCGAGGTTGATACCGGTATCGATCTGGCCGGCGGCTCGGTGGACATGCGCAGCAACACCGATGAAGCCTGGCGGCGGGCCACACGCACCCTGGTCAGCGATATCCTGCGCCGCAGCTACAACGCCACGGTGTCGAAGGTTCAGTCGCCCGAGGCCGCGAAGTCCACGATACCGCGCAGAATCGAGTTGACCTCGCGCGCGAATCCGACCGCGCCCTCGGCCGCAAGCGCTTCCGGCAGCAGGTAGGTCTGGATGAGCACCGTCTCGCCCTGCGCCAGCACGGTGACCTTGCAGGGCATGTACACCATCAGCGCCGGGTCGATATCGATGGCGCGGCGGGCGTACTCCAGATTGCAGAAACTGACGATGTACGCGTCCGGAAAATCCGGGTGGCCGCGCCGGCGAATGGGGTCGCCCAGATTGTTGCGGGCGGTGATCGCGAAATTCTCCTGGGTGATCGCCAGCTCCAGATCAATCATCACATCGGCAACCGGCTTGTCCGTCGATCGCGCATAGCGCAGATCAGCGGCGCTCGGGTCCTGGGTACAGGCCGTGACAGCGGTGGCCAGCACGACGCTCAGCAGCGCCCGCGTCAGCGCGCCGGCAGGTAGGCGCTTGCGCTGCGTAGCGGATTGAGACATCGCTGTTCCAGCCATCCCCGTGGCAGACGCCGCGTTTCACCGGCCCGCGCCATCTGCATGGCGATGCAGATGGCGCCGGTAACCACTCCGGGCTGTTCCAGATGCACGTGGTGGCCGCTGTGCTGCGCCACCAGATGCACGGCCCCCGGGTGGGACTCGACGAATTCCTGCTGCATATCCCGCCATAACTCCTCGGACGCCACTGCCGAGGCGTTGGCCGAGCGGATCGGGCGTCCGCGCGACACCACCACCAACGGCAAATCCGGCGGCAAGCTGGTTTGCTGCACCTGAAGCGCGCTGTCGCGGAATGCCGCCAGCTCGGTATGGACGGTGCGATTGGTCACCGCACGATAGGTCAGATGCTCCACCACCGGCCGGATACCAGCCGGCAGGGCCGGCGGAATAGTGGCCGGCGAGAACACCATGAACCGGCCCCGCGGCGCCACGGCCGTGCCGGCCTGCTCGTAGCGCTCGATCTGGCGCGCCTGGCTAGCATCAACCAGCACCAGACCGGCCACGTCCTCCGGATACTGATGCTCGAACAACTGCATGTTCCAGCCGCCGAAGGAGTGGCCAACCAGGACGTAGGGCGGCGCCTCATCCGCCTGCTGCAGCAACTTGTGTAGCTCACGCGCGATCACCGCGCTACTGCGCGTCCCCGGGGTGGCCCGGCTCCAGCCATAGCCCGGGCGGTCATAGCTGCAGACGCGGTTGCTGTCGGACAGCCATGGCTGCACCCGCGACCAGTCGAGGGACGTCCCACCCAGCCCGGAATCCAGCACCACCGTTGGGGCGCCCTGCCCCGTGCAGTGCAGGTGCATGCGATGGCCTTCCACCTCGAACAGCGAGCCCGGCGCCGCATACTCGGTGTCCGCCGAAACCATTCCGACGCCGATCAGCATCAGTACTGCCAAGCCGCAGATCCGATTTATCATTCGAGCAACTCCCGTGTGGGCACCGGGCCGCATCAGGTGCCAGCCTACCGCATACGGCCGGGCAACGAATCAGGACGCACCAATACCAAGCATGAAACAGGCCAGAACTGTCACCTTGCCGGTCAAGGTCGTGCCTGGCGCCTCGCGCACCGAAATTGCGGGCTGGCTGGGTCATCGGCTGAAGCTCCGGGTACGCCAGCCAGCCCATAGGGGACAAGCCAACGTCGCCGTGATCGCGCTGATTGCCCAACAGCTGGCGTTATCGCCGGCTGACGTGCGAATCAGCCGCGGCGCCGCCACCCCCGTCAAGACGCTGATCATCGACGGGCTGGACGCCGCTACCCTGCGCGACCGGCTGAAGCACCTGACCGGTGCGACCCCGGATTGACCGGCCAGGGCCGCACCCGGTGTAGACTCGACCCGCGATCACCTCGAATGGTCTGCGATGCCGGATCCCGTTTTCATTATCGGCCTGCTGGGGGCCGTCGGCCTGTTCTTTCTCGCCCTGGGCGGTGCCCGCGTACGCCGACGCCCGGGAGCGGCGCTGCGCAATGGTCTGTTCGGATGCACCAGCCTGGGCCTCGCGGCCCTTCTTGGCGCCATCGGTTTCAATCTGCTGACCTATCAGCGGCTCAGCGCGGAGCATCCGGTTGCCACCCTCGCGTTCGAGCAACTCGCGGACCAGCGGTTTCGCGCCCGCCTGGAACTGCCCGAGGCGCCCGCGCGGGTCTACGAACTGGCCGGGGACCAGTGGCAGCTGGATGCCAGGTTTCTGAAATGGCACACGCCGCTGGTGCTGTTCGGACTGGAACCGCGCTACCGGCTGGAACGGCTGACCGGCCGCTATCGCACCGCCGAGGACGAACAGTACCGCCTGCGCAGCGTGCACCAGCTAACCGACGACGCCGGCCTGGATCTCTGGACCTGGGCCGAGCGCCATCCGGCCTGGCTGCCGATGGTGGATGCCAGTTACGGCAGCGCCACCTATCTGCCCATGCGTGACGGGGCCCGCTACGAGGTCCGGGCCACCGCGTCGGGACTACTGGCCCGCCCGGCCAACGACATTGCCCGCCGGGCGGCCGGCGACTGGTAGTCAGGCACCGCGCACCGGCGGAAACAGTGCATAGCCGCCGGTGGCATGCAGCACCGGGCGCGACTCGCCCTCGCTGTGGATCACCACGGTGCCGGTTACCTGCCGGCGGCCCACGCGCAGCAGCCTGGCCTTCGCGATCAGAGCGGCCGGCGGCGGGCGACGCAGGAACTCGATGTTCAGATGGCTAGTCACCCCGTACTGCCCGTGCTCGGCGTGGGCGATCACCGCTGCGTACATGGCCGTATCGACCAGCATCATCAGCACCGGCCCGGAAATCGTCCCCCCGAGGCGCAGCATCCGGTCGTTGTAGTGCAGCTTGACCCGCGCGCCATCGGCCAGGTCGAGGACCTCGAACCGGAAGCCCTCCGCCAGGTCGACGTTGTCGGCAATCATCCGCTCGATGTCGGCGGGGCTTACCTCGCTCATTGCGTTCCTCCCTGTTGCACAAGCCCGATCGCGCCGTCGATACCCAACTGACACGCCAGCACCAGCAGAATCATCTTCACCAGCCAGCGGAAGCGGCTCTCGTCGACCAGCCCGATCAGCCAGCGTCCCAGCGCCGTGCCCGCCACCACTGCCAGGGCCATTGGCCAGAGCAGGTCCAGCTGCCCGCCCAGCCCGAATCCTGCCACCGCGAAGGCCAGAATCTTGGCCGCGTGGCCCGCTGCCTGGCATACCGCCATAGTGGCGATGACGGTCTCCTTCGGCCATCTGCGGTCGAGGAAGAACGGCGCGATTATCAGCCCCGTGGCGCCGACCACCGTGCCCAGACCGCCCGAAAGCACCCCCGCCACCACCAGTCCCGGCGTGCCGGCCAGGCGCAGCCGTGCAAGCCATCCCGGCACCAGGGCCAGCAGCAGGAATGCGGCCATCGTGATACGCACCACATCCGCCGGCGCCGCGACGACCAGCGGCGCCAGCGCGAACGGCGCGGGCAGCGCCCCCACCAGAAACAGCCCGAAACCCGACCACCGCACATGGGGCAGATAGGCCACCACGCGGGCGGCGTTGGATACCAGCTGAACCGCCGCATGCAGCGGCACCGCCATGGCCGGCGTGAACCCCAGCGCGTACAGCGCCGCGATCAGCAACGTGCCGCCACCAAGCCCGGTGAGGCCGGACAGCGTGGCCGCCGCCAGCGCGATACCCGCGAGAACAAGCGCCATCATGGGCGCGGATTCTACGTCGAAAGCGGAACCAGACGCCGCTTTCTGTGTGCTGCAACGAAAACGGGGCCGACGCTCGCGCGCCGGCCCCGTTCAGCGAGGACTGACCTGTAAGGCCCGGATCAGGCCGGCAACGCGCCGGACTTTTTCGCCGTGTGGGTGGCGATAAGGTCCATCAGCGGCGGCGCCAGGCAGTCGTATGGCTCGAGCCCGAGCTCACGCAGCCGGGTGCGCACGGCGTCCATGTTGTCCGGATTCTCCCCCGACTCGATGATCGAGGACACGAATGCGGCAAACTGCGGGGCCGACCAGCCGGACTCCGGCGACAGCTCGGTGTGCACGAAATCCAGCCCGTAGAAGGGGTGGTCGGTATTCTCGATGCGACCGAACATGTGCACCCCGCACTCCTTGCAGGCGTGGCGCTGAATGGGGGCGCTCTCATCCACGATCGCCGTCTTGTCGCCGTTCTCGGCCACCGACACCGCATCGCGGGAAACCACGGCCACCAGCGAGAATCTCGCTCCCTCGGGCTTCCAGCACTTGGTGCACCCGCAGGCGTGGTTGTGGGCGGTCTGCGCGCCGACCGACACCTTCACGGGATTGCTGGAACAGTGGCACAGCAGGCTGCCGCCCTGAAAATTGTCCGATCCCGGCTTGATGCCGTTATCGATGGCCGGATGAATGGACACGTCACTTGCGCCTCCACCGCCGCCTTTCAACGACTCAACAAAAGACTTGATGCTCATTGGCGTTCGCTCCTGATCGGTTGTTATCGCTCCTCCGGCACGGCCCGGTTCGCCCTCAAGGCGGACCGGATTCCTCCGTGCAGCCGGGCGGCCCGTTCAGCAACGAATCCACCCGGCCCCTCCATCCTCCTCGGAGAAATAGCGATTGTCCAACCGGCGCGTGTCATCGGCAGGTCAACGACCAACCGGAGTCAGCACCGGCGCGGGATCACAGGCGCCAGGCATGCAACCGCGACAGCAATGCGAGTGCCCACGCCGGCGCATGTGCGCGTTTCCACTCGCCGGCCGCGAACTTGTTGGCCTCGACATAGGTGGGGTAGGCGTGGATGGTGCCGAGGATCTTGTTCAGGCCGATCCCCTGCTTCATTGCAGTCACGAATTCGGCGATCAGCTCGCCGGCGTGCGGGCCCATGATGGTGGCGCCAATCACCCGGTCCGTGCCGGGCTCGGTTAGCACCTTGACCACGCCTCGGGCATCGCTGTCGGTGATGGCCCGGTCCAGATCGTCGATGCCGTAGGTGGTGACCTCGTACTCGATACCCTCACTCGCCGCGCTGGTCTCGTTATGGCCGACATGGGCGATTTCCGGGTCGGTGAACGTCACCCAGGGGATCACCGAGTAATCCACCCGGAATTTCCGGAACGTGCCGAACAGCCCGTTGACCGCCGCGAACCAGGCCTCATGCGCCGCCACGTGGGTGAACTGGTAGGGCGCAATGGCATCGCCGCAGGCGTAGATGGTTGGGACAGTGGTCTGCAGGAATTCGTTGACGCCGATGGTGCGATCCGCCTCGATGCCCAGATCCTCGAGCCCGAAACCCTGGAGACGCGCGGCGCGCCCCACGGCCACCAGCAGGCGGTCGAATTCGATTTCCACCGTTTCACCGCCATGCTCGCAGACCAGCACCTGCCGGCCGTCGTCCAGCCGCACCGCCACGGCACGATGCCCGGTGCGCACCGCCACGCCCTCGGCTTCCAGGCGCTGGCGCAGGCTGGCCGCGATTTCCGGGTCTTCCGGCATCATCAGCCGGTCGAGCATTTCCACCTGGGTCACCCGGCTGCCCAGGCGGGCGAATGCCTGGGTCATCTCGCAGCCGATGGGGCCGCCGCCCAGCACCACCAGACGTCCCGGCAGTTCCTGCAGCTCCCAGAGATTGTCGGAGGTCAGCACCGCCACCGAATCGATGCCCTCTATCGGGGGCACCACCGGTTGCGCCCCGGTAGCCAGCACGATGGCCCGGGCGCTGAGCCGCCGACCGTCGTCGAGTTCCACCGTCCAGGGATCAACCAGCCGGGCGCTGCCCTGTAGACACTCCACGCCCAGGCCCTCGTAGCGTTCCACCGAGTCATGCGGCTCGATACGCCGCACCACCTCGCGAACGCGGTCCATAACCTGCGCAAAATCGAAATCCGCCGAGGCGGTGTGGACGCCGAAGTCCCCGCTGCACTTCACGTCGTACAGGAAACGGGCCGTGCGAAGCAGCGCCTTCGAGGGCACGCAGCCGGTATTCAGGCAATCGCCACCCATGCGATCACGCTCGATCAGGGTGACCTTCGCCTTGACCGCTGCGGCGATATACGCCGCCACCAGACCACCCGAGCCGGCGCCGATCACGATCAGGTTGCGGTCGAACCGAACCGGGCGCCGGTAGCCGCGCAGCGCCTGGCGGCTGCGGAACCATTCCAGTCCCTTGCGGGCCACCAGCGGGAACAGACCCAGCAGTACGAACGAACCGATCAGACCCGGCGACAGGATGCCCCCCAGGGATTCCACCTGGCCCAGCTGGGTGCCGGCGTTCACGTACACCACGGTGCCGGGCAGCATGCCGATCTGACTGACAAAATAAAATGTGGCCATCCGGATGGGCGTCAGCCCCATCGCCAGGTTGATCACGAAGAACGGAAACGCCGGCACCAGACGCAGCGCGAACAGATAGAACGCCCCGTCCTTCTCGACTCCGCGGTTGATGGCGGCCAGCCGGCGACCGAAGCGGCGCTGGACCCCGTCGCGCAGCAGGAAGCGGGCGGTCAGGAACGCCAGCGTGGCGCCGACGCTTGAGGCAAACGAAACGATCAGCAGCCCCCAGCCAAGCCCGAACACCGCCCCCGTGGCCAGCGTCATCACTGCCGCACCGGGGATCGACAGGGCCGCGACCAGCACGTAAACGGCAAAGAACCCGGCTGCCAGCAGCAGCGGCATCTCCTGTCGCAGGCCCTCGATCGCTCCGCGCTGGGCGTCCAGACAGGCCAGGGAAAACAGTTGCCCCTCGCAGGCCCCGCCCAGCCAGCGACCGGGATCCAGCAGGAACCAAGCAGTCAGCAAACCGGCGATGCCGGTCACGAGCAACAGGCGGGTCAGGATCATTGGGATCATCTCCGGGCTAGGCCGGCATTGGTTCCGTATCGAGTAAAGACCGCGCCCGGCAACTTCATATTGCCGGTCCGGCGCGGCCCGCGAATCTGCTAGGATACGCGGCCTTTGAACCCGCGCACCGCGCTCTTGCCACGCTCATCATGATGTACGAAACCGACAATCTCCGGATCAAGGGCATCAAGGAGCTCGTCACCCCCGACGCGCTGATTGACGAACTGCCCATCACCGACGCCGCCGCCGAAACGGTGCATAACGCCCGCACCCAGATCCAGGACATCCTGCAGGGCCGGGACGACCGCCTGCTGGTGGTGGTGGGGCCCTGCTCCATCCACGATGTGGCGGCCGCTCGAGAGTACGCGGAAAAGCTCATGGCCGCGCGCCATGCCTATCGCAAGGACCTGCTGATCGTGATGCGGGTGTATTTCGAAAAGCCGCGCACGACGGTGGGCTGGAAGGGCCTGATCAACGATCCGGACCTGGATGACTCCTTCCACATCAACAAGGGTGTGCATCTGGCGCGCAAGCTGCTGCTGGACCTGGCCGATCAGGGCATGCCGGCCGGGGTGGAGTTCCTCGATCTGATTACCCCTCAGTACCTGGCCGATCTGGTGGCCTGGGGCGCCATCGGCGCCCGCACCACGGAAAGCCAGGGCCATCGTGAACTGGCCTCCGGCCTGTCCTGCCCGGTTGGATTCAAGAACGGCACCGGCGGTTCCATCAAGCTGGCCGTGGACGCTGTGGGCGCGGCCCACCATCCGCATCACTTCCTGTCACTGACCAAGGCCGGCAACTCGGCCATCTTCGCCACCAGCGGCAACCCGGACACGCACATCATCCTGCGCGGCGGCAGCAACGGCCCCAACTACGATGCCGACGCCGTCACCGGCGCCGTAGCGCAGCTGGAGAATGCCGGCCTGCCCGGTCACCTGATGATCGACTTCTCGCACGCCAACAGCCGCAAGCAGCACAGGAAGCAGCTGGAAGTCGGGCACGACGTGGCCGGCCAGATTTCGGCGGGATCCCGCGCCATTTTCGGCGCCATGATCGAATCCCACCTTAGTGAAGGCAATCAGTCGCTGGGCGCGCCCGACGAGCTTGAATACGGCAAGAGCGTGACCGATGCATGCCTGTCCTGGGCGGATACCGAGCCGCTGCTGGCCGAACTCGCCCGCGCCGTGGCCGAACGCCGGGACGTGGCCACCGCCGAGGCTTCCTGACGCCCGGTCACTGCACCGGGCCCGCCTGACTGCCTACCAGTAGGGGCCCGGCAGCAGCGCGGCCATCACCATGCCGCGCAAGGTAGGCTTTTCCTCTTCGGTACCCGGGCGCTTGCCCCGCGCCACCGCCGAAGACGGGAACATGTGGAAGGCCTTGTTCAGCACGTAGTCGTTGACCTTCGGCCACAACGCATAGCTGACCTGGGCCGTGGTGCCCAGGGGCGAGGCGATACGCTTGGGCCGTTCGATCACCGCCGATACCACCATGTCCCCTGCCTGCTCGGGCGTGAGTGTGGGCACGTAGTCGTAGAGCTTGGTCGGGGCGATCATCGGCGTGCGCACCAGCGGCATGTAGATGGTGGTGATATCGATATTGCGCGACGCCACCTCCCCGGAAATGCAGCGGGAGAAGGCATCCAGTGCCGACTTGCTGGCCACGTAGGCCGAGAACCGCGGCACGTTGGTCAGGCAGCCGATGCTGGAGATGTTGATGATCTGGCCCGTGCGGCGCTTGCCCATGCCCGGCAGCAGCGCCATGATCAGCCGCACCGCACCGAAATAGTTCAGCTGCATGGTGCGTTCGTAGTCGTGAAACCGCTCGAACGACTCGAACGCCGAGCGCCGGATCGACCGCCCTGCGTTGTTGATCAGAATGTCGACGTGGTGATGGTCGGCCAGGACCTTCTCGACCATCGCGTCGATGGCTTCCATCTTGTTCAGGTCGCAGGGATAGGTCCAGGATTCGACACCCATCTTGGCGATGATTTCCCGGGTCTCGGCCAGCTTGTCGGGATTGCGCGCCACCAGGCACACCTTGGCCCCACCCTTGGCCAGCTTCTTGGCGGTGATGAAGCCGATGCCCGACGAGGCCCCGGTGATCAGCACCACCTTGCCGCGGACCCGCGTCATCAGGCGCTTGGGCACCTTGACGTCGTAGTCCATGTGCAGTTCCCAGTAGCGCCACAGGGTCTCGGCATAATCCGCCAGCGGCGGGCACTTCACCTTACTGCCACGCAGGGCGCTACGGGTGTTGCGATCGTCGAATTCGGTGCGGTTGTTGACATAGCCCAGAATCGATAGGGGCACGCCCAGGGCCGATGAAAGCTGCTTTTCCAGCGTGCGGGCCATCGGCATCCGACCGGCAATCTGGCGGAAGGTCTGCTCGAACCCGGCCGGAATGTCCTGGGTGGGCAGCTGGCGCACGAAACTGGGCCCGTGGGCGGCTTCCATGAAGGTCGCCAGCATCCCGCCGGCCGACGGCGCCTTCTGCTGCAACAGGAAGTAGGCCCGGCCGTCCCATTTGTCGGCTTCCAGGTGGGCGATGCGATCGGTGGCATCCACCACGTAATCCACCGGCGCGATCGGCATCTGGCCACCACCGATGCCCAGCAGCGGCATCCATTTGGGTACCCGGTCGCGGATGGTCTGGATGGCCTTGAAGAAGTAGTAGGGCCCGTCGACCTTGTCCATCTCGCCGGTTTCGCTGTGGCCGACGACCATGCCGGGGCGGTACACCCGCCAGGGCACCCGGGCGTGCTCGCGCACGATCTTCTCGGATTGGAACTTGGTGCGGTAATAGGGATGCCGCAGGGGCTGGCCCTCGTCGAACATCTCGTCGCTGAAAACGCCGTCGAATTCGGCGCCGGCCACCGCCACCGATGACATGTGATGCAGGCGGACATTACCGCCCAGCTCGTTGGCGAAATCCACCAGATTGCGCGTGCCTTCGTTGTTCACCCGGTCGGCCACGGCATCCGACATACCCATGTCGTAGACCGCGGCCAGATGGAAGACATGGTCGATCTCGTCGGCCAGAGACCGCCGGGTGGCGGCATCGGTCACCCCCTGACGGGTGATGTCGCCCCAGACCGGGATCAGCCGCTCCTCGGACACGCCCAGGCGTTCACGCAGGGCGTCGTACTTGTCCGCGCTGGCCTTGCGCATCAGTACGTAGACCCGCGACCCGCGCCGCTTGAGCAGGCGTTCTACCAGAAACCGACCGATGAAGCCGGTGCCCCCGGTAACCAGATATTTCATGTCACTCGCTCCCCGTTACCCCGATCCACCGGGTCGATTCGATACACCGTGGTGCCACGCCTGCAGTCCCTGTCGTGGTCATTCTAAACCGGCCGGGCTAGACCACCATTCGCAGACCGATCACCGCCGACAACACTATCAGGCAAACCAGCCAGACTCCCATCGCCATCAGCCCCGACTGCTGTGCGGCTCGGGCCTCGATCCAGCAGCGCGGCCGCACCCCCTGCCAGCGAAACACCAGATTGGCCGCCAGATTCACGCAGACAATGTTCACCGCCAGCAGCAACGCCGCACCCGCAGCGGCCGGCCAGTCCGCGGCGGACAGCATGAGTCCCACTGCGGCCACCGGCGGCAGCAGTGCCACCGCCACCATCACGCCCACCAGGGCCGCGGAAACCCCGGTGGTCAGCGACAGAACCGCCGCCGCCCCCGAGGCCAGGGCCATGGCCACGCCGGCCGGGCCGACATCCGTACGGCTGGTCAACTCGACCACCGGCTCGAATTCCCCGCCCATGATCAGACCCAGCACGAAAGCGATGGCACCCGCCAGCACCAGACCACCGCCGGTGGCCGCCAGCGCCTGGGTCATGAGCTGGCGATCTCCCAGCGAGGCCCCCAGGGCCAGCGCGATATTCGGCCCCAGTAGCGGCGCAATCACCATCGCGCCAATCACCACCGCGACGTTGTTCTCGACCATGCCGATCGCGGCCACGATCGCCGACAACCCGGTGAGCAGGAAGAAGTTCAGATCCATGCGGGCGCCGCGCTCCACCTCGTGGAACAGCTCCTCGCGACTGCGGCCGCCGCCATTCGCGGTCTGCGGCTTGTCGGCCTCCTCGCGCGGCAGCACCGCTTCGGGCATCTGCAGCATGATGCGCCAGTCGCGTGATTCTGCCGGTCCCTGCAGCGCATCCAGCAGTTCCTGCAGCTGTTCCTCGTACACTAGGATGCGAACACCCAGACGGTCGCCGCCAGCTTGCGGCCACCAGCAATCCAGCACCTCGTGGGCCCGGGCCAGTTCCGTGACACGCTCGACGTCCCCCGCCGGCACCGTGATCTCGATCAACCGCATTGTCCCCCGCCCGTTCGCGTTACCGAAGGTATATCAGCGCCTTATGGTATGCGCCGCGGTCCCGCGTTACCATCCGGCGACTGCATGCCACCGTTGGGGAGCCGAGCCATGGCCGACACCATTTTCAGCAAGATCATCAATCGCGAGATCGACGCCGATATCGTCTACGAGGACGACCAGTGCCTGGCCTTCCGCGATGTCAATCCCCAGGCCCCGCTGCACCTGCTGCTGATTCCCAAGAAGCCGATCGAAAAGCTCGCCGACGCCGGGGCCGATGATCAGGCCCTGCTCGGCCACCTGATGCTCAAGGCCGGCGATATCGCCCGCGCCGAGGGCTATGGCGAGGCCTTCCGCCTGGTCACCAACAACGGCGCGAACGTGGGCCAGAGCGTGTTCCACCTGCATCTCCATATCCTGGCCGGACGTAGTTTCGAGTGGCCGCCGGGCTGACCGCTTTGTGCCGGCCTGAACCGATCGGTTAAACTGTGAACACCGGATGACGGCACGTCGCGCCCGTCCGGTCTCCCCCAGATTCAAGGTGACTGCATGACCGTTGCTTCCCAGGAGATCAACCACCTGGACGACGAGCCCATCGAGGACGTCCAGGGCCGCCCCGATCCGCGCCGGATTCCCATCAATCAGGTGGGCATCCGCGACATCCGCCATCCCGTGCGCATCCGCGAACGGTCGGGCGGTGATCAGCATACGGTCGCCACCTTCAGCATGTACGTGAACCTGCCCCATCACTTCAAGGGCACCCACATGTCGCGATTCGTGGAGATTCTCAACAGCCACGAGCGCGAAATCACCGTGGGTTCGTTCCGCGACATGCTGCACGAGATGACCCAGCGCCTGGAGGCCGACAACGGCGACATCGAGATGTCGTTCACCTACTTCATCGAGAAAGCGGCGCCGGCCACCGGCGTGACCAGCCTGATGGATTACGAAGTGACGTTCCGGGGCGAACAGAAGGGCGACAGCAGCGACATGTACGTCAACGTGCAGGTCCCGGTAACCACGCTCTGCCCCTGCTCCAAGAAGATCTCCCGCTACGGGGCGCACAATCAGCGTTCCCACGTGAACATCACCGTTCGGGCCGACGAGTTCTTCTGGCTGGAGGAACTCATCGAACTGGCCGAAAGCCAGGCATCTTCCGAGCTTTACGGCATCCTCAAGCGCCCGGACGAAAAGGTGGTCACCGAGCGCGCCTACGAGAACCCGAAGTTCGTCGAGGATCTGGTGCGCGACATCGCGGCCAAGCTCAACGAGGACGAGCGATTCCGGCGGTATGTGGTGGTGGCGGAGAACTTCGAGTCCATCCACAATCATTCGGCCTACGCGAAAATCGAGCGGGACAAGGACGAGAATCCGGTCTATTAGCGACGCAAGCTCGAAGTTACCCGCCCATCGGCAGTCGCATCCCAACGAAAGGCGACTTGCCAAAACGGGCTTCAGCCGGCCTGCCGGACGCGCCTCAACCCCCTACTCCCATTCGATAGTCGCCGGCGGCTTGCCGGAGATGTCGTAGACCACGCGGCTGATGCCGTCCACGCCGTTGATGATGCGGCGCGAGACGTCGTCGAGGAAGTCGTAGGGTAGATGCGCCCAGCGGGCGGTCATGAAGTCGATGGTCTCCACCGCACGCAGCGCAATCACGTGCTCGTAGCGACGACCGTCGCCCATCACGCCGACGCTGGCCACCGGCAGGTACACGGCGAAGGCCTGACTGACCTGGTCGTAAAGATCGGCGTCGCGCAGGTTCTGGATGAAGATGGCGTCCGCCGCCCGCAACTTGTCCGCGTAGGCTTTGTGCACCTCGCCGAGAATGCGCACGCCCAGCCCGGGGCCGGGGAACGGATGACGCATGATCATGTCGCGCGGCAGACCCAGCTCCAGCCCGATGGCGCGGACTTCGTCCTTGAACAGCTCGCGCAGGGGCTCCACCAGCTTGAGCTTCATCGCCTCGGGCAACCCGCCGACATTGTGATGTGACTTGATCACGTGGGCCTTGCCGGTGGCTGCCCCGGCGGACTCGATCACGTCCGGGTAGATGGTGCCCTGGGCCAGCCATTCGATGCCTTCCAGTTCGGCGGCCTTTTCCTCGAACACGTCGATGAAGGTGTTGCCGATGGCCTTGCGCTTGACCTCGGGGTCGGTCACCCCGGCCAGCCGCTCGAGAAAGCGTTGCTCGGCGTTGACGGCCACCACGTTCACCCCCATGTGCTGGGCGAAGGTGGCCATGACCTGATCCGCCTCACCCAGGCGCAGGAGCCCGTTGTCCACGAATACGCAGACCAGCCGGTCGCCGATGGCCTCGTGCAGTAGTGCAGCGGTCACGGATGAGTCCACACCGCCTGACAGCCCCAGCAGCACCCGGCCCTCCCCGACCTGCGCACGAACCCGCTCGATCTGGTCCGCGATGATATCGGCCGAGCGCCAGGTACCCGTCGTGGCGCAGATATCGCGCACGAAGCGTTCCAGGATGCGGCTGCCCTGCTTGGTGTGAGTCACCTCGGGGTGGAACTGCAGGCCGTAATAGCCGCGTTCGTCGTCGGCCATACCCGCCAGCGGTGCGCCATCAGTCTCGGCGATCGACTTGAAGCCGTCCGGCAGCCGTGTCACCCGATCGCCATGGCTCATCCAGACATCCAGCAGGCCATGGCCCTGCTCGTTGATGTGGTCCTGGATATCGGTCAGCAGGCGGGAGTGCCCACGCGCCCGCACCCGGGCATAACCGAATTCGCGCTGGGCCGAGGTTTCCACACCGCCGCCGAGCTGTGCGGCCATCGCCTGCATGCCGTAGCAGATGCCCAGCAGGGGCACACTCAGTTCGATCACCACCGGCGGAATCCGCGGCCCGTCGTCGATGGTCACCGACTCCGGGCCGCCGGACAGAATCACCCCCACGGGGGCAAATTCGCGGATCGCCGCTTCGGGGGCATCCCAGGCGTAGATCTCGCAGTAGACATCGGCCTCGCGCACCCGCCGCGCGACCAGTTGGGTGTACTGGGACCCGAAATCCAGGATCAGGATCTTCTCTTGGTGGATATCCATCCGGCTTCGCATCCGTAATTGGTGACAAGCAGCGGGAAATGCCCGCCGTGGATCAGGGTGTGCCGCCGGGCCGGCGCCACGCGGGATGGCCGTCAGTCGACCCGATAGTTGGGCGCTTCCTTGACGATGCTGACGTCGTGCACGTGGGATTCGCGGATACCCGCCGCGGTGATCTGCACGAATACCGGTCGGGTGCGCATTTCCTCGATGCTGACACAGCCGGTGTAGCCCATGGAGGCCCGCAGGCCCCCGATCAGCTGGTGCACGATGCCGCCCAGCGGACCCTTGTACGGCACGCGACCCTCGATGCCCTCCGGCACCAGCTTCTGGATTTCCTCGCTGGGGTCCTGGAAATAGCGGTCCGCGGACCCCGAGTCCCCGCTCATCGCGCCCAGCGACCCCATGCCGCGGTAGGACTTGTAGGAACGGCCCTGGTAGAGCTCGATCTCGCCCGGCGCCTCCTCGGTGCCGGCGAACATGCCACCCACCATCACGGTATTGGCTCCGGCGGCAATCGCCTTGGCCAGATCACCGGAATAGCGGATACCGCCATCGGCGATCAGGGGCACGCCCTTGTCCCGCAGTGCGGCCGCCACGTTGGCAACCGCCGAGATCTGCGGCACGCCGATGCCGGCCACCACCCGGGTGGTGCAGATCGAGCCCGGCCCGATACCCACCTTGATGCCGTCCGCCCCGGCCTCGGCCAGCGCCAGGGCCCCTTCGCCGGTGCCCACGTTGCCGCCGATGACCTGCAGGTCGGGCCAGCGTTTCTTGATCGCCGCCACCCGGTTCATAACCCCGCGCGAATGCCCGTGGGCGGTGTCGACCACGATCACGTCGACACCGGCTTCCACCAGGGCGGTGACCCGGTCCTCGGTATCGCCGCTGGTGCCCACCGCGGCTCCCACCCGCAGGCTGCCACCGGTGTCCTTGGCGGCGTTGGGGAAATCGCTGGACTTCTGGATGTCCTTCACCGTGATCATGCCGCGAAGCGAGAAGTCATCGCTGACCACCAGCACCTTTTCGATGCGGTGACGGTGCAGCAGCGTCTGGATCTCGTCACGCGAAGCCCCCTCGCGCACCGTCACCAGTTTCTCGCGCGGCGTCATCACGCTGGTAACCGGGGCGTCGAAGTGGGTTTCGAAGCGCAGATCTCGGCTGGTAACAATGCCCACCGGCTGGTCGCCGTCCACCACCGGTACGCCGGAGATACGCCGCGCGCGGGTCAATTCGATGACCTCGCGAATGGTGGCCGAGGGTGTGACCGTAATGGGATCGGAAATCACCCCGGATTCGTATTTCTTGACCGTGCGCACATGCGCGGCCTGATCCTCGGCCGTCATGCTCTTGTGGACGATGCCGATACCGCCCTCCTGCGCCAGCGCAATCGCGAGGCGGGCTTCGGTCACCGTATCCATGGCCGCCGATAGCAGCGGAATATTGAGCGTGATCTCGCGGGTCAGCCGGGTGGACAGATCCACGTCCCGCGGCAGCACGTCCGAATAGGCCGGTGTCAGCAGGACGTCGTCGAAGGTCAGTGCTTGCTCGCTGATGCGCATGGGGCTACCGTGCCGCGGGAACCGAAGCGCGCCACAAAGGGGCGCTTGCCGAAGGCGATTATAAAGGCCCGCCGCATCGATTGACCATGACCGATACCGCCAGCACCAGAAACGTCTACCAGGTTTCCGAACTGGTGGCCGCCGCCCGGGAGCTGCTCGAGCACAGCTTTCCCCTGCTCTGGGTCGAGGGGGAGGTCTCGAATCTGGCCCGGCCCCGCTCCGGACACTGGTACTTGACCCTCAAGGATGAGCAGGCCCAGGTGCGCTGCGCCATGTTCGCCAACCGCAACCGCCGCGTCGGGCAACCGCCCGAGGACGGCGACCGCGTCCAGGCCCGGGCCCGCGTCAGCCTCTATCCGGCCCGGGGCGATTTCCAGTTGATCATCGAGCATCTCGAGGATGCCGGCGCCGGCGAGCTGCAGCGTGCATTCGAAGCGCTGCGCAACCGGCTCGCCGAAGAGGGGCTGTTCGATGACAGTCGTAAGCGCCCGACCCCCGCCGTGCCCCGCTGCATCGGCGTAATCACCTCGGCCACCGGCGCCGCCCTGCGCGATGTCCTGTCGGTGCTGCGGCGGCGCTATCCCGCCGCCCGGGTGGTGATCTACCCCACCGCCGTGCAAGGTGCGAACGCGGCCGGCGACATCGTCCGGATGCTCGAGCGGGCCGGCGAACGGGGCGACTGCGATGTGCTGCTGCTGGTGCGCGGCGGCGGCTCGCTCGAGGATCTGCAGTCCTTCAGCGAGGAAGCCGTTGCTCGCGCCATCCGCGCCTGCCCGATTCCGGTGATCAGCGGTGTGGGACACGAGGTGGACATCACCATCGCGGATTTTGCCGCGGACGTTCGCGCCGCCACCCCCTCGGCGGCCGCCGAAATGGTCTGTCCCGATCTCGACGAGTGGCACCAGCACCTGGATGCCCTGCTGCGGCGCAGCCACACCAGCCTGCAGCGCCGGATGGAGCGTCTGGGCCAGCGGCTGGCCAGCCTGCGCACGCGCCTGGCCCGGCGCCACCCCGCCCGCACCCTGGAACAGCGCATGCAGCGGGTGGACGAACTGGAACAGCGCCTGCGACGCCTGGCCCGACGCCGGCATCAGGAAGCCGGTCAGCGCCTGCATGGCCTGACCCGGCGGTTGCGGAGCCATCATCCCAGCACTGCCCTGCGGGCCACCCAATCGCAGCTGGCGGGCCTGCAGCGGCGTCTGGGCATTGCCGTGCAAGCGCGGCTGGGCGACGAGCAGCACCGCTGGCGGCTCGCCATGCGGGCGCTGGATGCGGTCAGCCCGCTCAATACGCTCACGCGCGGTTACGCCATCGTCCGCGATGAGCAGCAGTGCGTGATTACCGATGCGGCCGAGGTCCACCCCGGCGACGACATGCAGGTCCAGCTGCGCCGGGGCGGGCTGGAATGTCGGGTGACCGGCACCGTCGCGCAAGCTTCGGGCAGTGGTGATAAGGTTTGACCGGTTAACGCCGATACCCTTGATCAGAGTCCCTTCAACCAACAGCCCGATCAACAGTCACGGGCCCGGAACATGCCCATGTGGAATCAACCGACACGCCTGATCTCTCGCCGGAGCGCTGCGACCCTCGGCGGCCTGTTTCTGCTGGCTACCCTCGGCGGCTGCGCCAGTACGGAGCCCGCCAAGCCCGCGGCTGTGGATCTGCCCAGCAGTGACGGCAACACGCGGGTCACGGCAGCAGACGTACCCCGGCAGGCGCCACCGGTGCCCGATCACACGGAGGTGGCGCTGCCGAACGGCACGGAAGTCGTGGCCAACACCCCGGCCGGCAAGATGATCATCGGCGCCGGCCCGGGCCGGCTGCGAACCTACAGCTGGAACGGCGCCACGCGCTGGGCGGTGCTCACGCCCCGCCAGGAACGCTGGGCCGGCAGCCTGGGGCTGCACTACGAGGGCCAACCCGAGGACTGGCAGCCGCACGAGGGGCTGACCCGGGTGAAACTCGAGGAAGGCCAGCGTCACTTCGACAATGTCGACGACGCCATGATCTGGATGCAGATCCGGCGCTTGCACTTTGTGCACAGCAACGACGGGCTGGTGGTGGGCTGGCGTCGCCAGCCGGCAGAACAACAGCTGCAGGTCGAGGTCTGGCAGTTCTACATCGACGGCGAGAAGCCATCATTCATGCCCGGGGCCAAGGACTATCTGATCGACGTGCGCCAAGCCCCCGTTCGCGCCGCCGACAACCGCCAGTAGCCGCGCCCCGTCAGCGTTTTCTTGCCGACGCAGGCCCGCGTTTGCCGTAGGGGTTCTCGCCGGTCCGGAAGACCAGCTCCACCGGCGTCCCCCGCAGACCGAAGGCGTCCCGGAAGCGACGCATCAGATAACGCTTATACTCGGCCGAAAGCCGCGCCGTCTGATTACCGTGGATCACGATCCGGGGCGGATTGCGGCCGCCCTGATGGGCATAGCGTAGCTTGATCCGCCGTCCGTGCAGGGCGGGCGGCGCGTGAGCCAGCACCGCCTGTTCGAGCACCCGGGTCAGAGCCCCGGTGGACAGATCGGCGCCGGCCGCGTCGCGAGCCTCGCGCACCGCCGCCATCAGCTCCCGCAGGCCCGAGCCATGCTTGGCCGAGATGGTGCAGATGGTCATGAAATCCAGATGCACCAGCCGGCGGCGCAGGTCCTCGCGCAGCGCGCGGCGGCGTTCCTGATCCAGGCCATCCCACTTGTTAATCGCCAGTACCACCGCCCGGCCCAGATCCACCATCAGGCCGAGTAGACGCACATCCTGGGCTTCGAGGCCGCGCTGGGCATCCACCATGATCACCACGATATGTGCCGACTCCGCAGCCTGCATCGCCTTGATCACACTGAATTTCTCCAGCGGATCCTCGATACGGGAACGGCGCCGGATCCCGGCGGTGTCCACCACCCGGAAGCGCTCGCCGTCGTGCTCGAACTCGGCTGCCACCGCGTCACGGGTAGTGCCAGGGGCATCCATGGTCAGCATGCGGCTCTCGCCGAGCAGACGATTGACCAGCGTGGACTTGCCGGCATTGGGCCGCCCCACCACCGCCAGGCGGGTGCCCGCGGCGCCGTCGTCAAGATCATCACCGGACGGCGGCAGATCGGCCACCAGACGCTGGATCAGGGCCTCGATACGGCCGCCGTGGGAGGCAGAGATGGCATCGGGCGCGCCCATGCCCAGGGCATGGAATTCTGCCACTGCCTCCTCCGCGATCCGGCCCTCGGTCTTGTTGACCACCGGATAGACCGGCACGGTCAGGTGTCGCAGCCGGTCGGCAATCGCCAGGTCCCCGGGCAGCAGGCCGTCACGGCCGTCCACCAGAAACACCACGGCATGGGCCTCGGCCAGCGCAATATCCGTCTGCGCGGCGGCCAGGGCATCGATTTCGGCGTCGTCCACGCCCAGCCCGCCGGTATCGACCACCAGGAACCGGCGCTCACCCGCACGCACCACGCCGTACTGCCGGTCACGGGTAACGCCTGGCCTATCCGCAACCAAAGCGTCCCGCGTGTCGGTCAGACGGTTGAACAGCGTGGATTTGCCGACGTTGGGCCGCCCGACCAGCACTACCACCGGCAGATCCGGCTGCATGTCAGCGTTCTTCCGGTTCAGTCTTCGGCGTCGGGGAAGACGCCCTCGACGGCGACCACCGTGCCCTCGGCGCCGAGCACCAGAATCCGGTCGCCGACCACTACCGGCGCCGATCGAACCGGCTCGCCCACTACATCGGCATAGCCGATCGGCGTGCCGTCCTCCGGAATCATCCAGTGCAGATAACCTTCGTAATCGGCCACCATCACGTAGGACTTGTACATCACCGGTTGCGTGAGGTTGCGATAGGCCAGCGCCTCGTTGGTCCATATGGTGGCGCCGCTGCGGCGGTTGGTGGCCAGAACGCGGCTGCTGCGATCGGTGACGAACAGCTGGCTCGGGTTGAACGTCAGCCCGGTACGGCTGCCGATCTCCCGCGACCAGCGCACACGGCCACTGGACAGCGCCAGTGACACCAGGCGGTCGCCGACGCTGGCGGCGTACAATACGCCGTCGGCCAGCAAGAGTTCGGCATCCACATCTACCACCCGCTCGAGCTCGGTGCGGCCGGCGGGCGCGGCAACTCGCTGTTCCCAGAGCTGTTCGCCCGTACCCAGACTCAGCGCCAGCACCTTGCCGCTGTCGAGACCGGCATAGACGGCATCGCCGTCGATCAGCGGCGCCGCGCCACCGCGTAGCGTCAGGGTGGGAACCTGGCGTTCCACCGTCCAGCGCCGTTCGCCGGTGGCCAGTTCCAGCGCCACGATCCGACCATCCAGCGACCGTGCCACCACCGTGCCATTGCCCGCAGCCGGCGGCACCAGCAATTCACTGGACAGGGTCACCGCCCACTGTCGACTGCCATCGTCGGCCGACAATGACACCAGCTCGCCGTCGCGGGTGCCGATCAGGAGCCGGCCATCAATGTGAACCGGCCCCGATACCAGCCGCAGCTCGGTATTGGTGCGCCAAGCGAGGCTGCCATCCTCGATATTGATAGCGCTGACACGGCCGTTGCGGTTGGCGGTGTAGACACGGGCACCATCCAGGGCGAGCCGGAAACCGGACACCTTCTCACCAGCGCCGTCGCCACCACTGCGCCGCCACAGCACCTCTCCCCGGATCAGTTGCCGATCCAGATCGGGCAGCGGCGACGGCTCGGGCAACGCCCCGCCGTCACTGGCACAGCCGGCCAGCAGGCCGGCCGCGAGTATGGTCATGCCTGCCAGAACTCTCACGGCGCCTCCGCCGTCGCGGTCCGGGTAGGCGCCACGTCGGCCAGCTTGCGCTGCAGCGCCGCCGGATCGGCGTCCGACGGCAGATTGTCCAGCGCTCGCTGGTAGGCCTGTCGGGCCGCAGCGCGATCCCCGCCGGCGGCGTGGATATCACCGGCCAGTTCCGCGTAGAGCGGCGCGAACAGGTCCGGATGATCGGTATCCAACTGGACCAGGGCCGCCTCGGCGTCGCCATCGTCCCAGATCAGCCGTGCCTGACGCACCCGCGCCAGGTGACGCAGGGGTGCCTGCTCGGCGTAATCGATCACCCACTGCAGTGCCTTACGGGCGCGTTCGTTATCATCGGCCTGCGCGAAATGACGACCCAGGGCCAGGCCCGCCTTGGCGGCGTAGGGGCTGCTGCCGTAGTCCGACTGCAACTGATCCGCCAGATCGACCAGCGCCTGATCATCGGCACCACTCTGCTGAAGCGCAGCGAACTGCTGGTAGAGATCGGCCGCGGCCATCGACTGGTTCTCGACATAGGCCTGCCAGCCCTGCCAGCCGACAATCACGGCCAGACCCACCACCACGCCGATGACCAGCGACGCGCCGTTGGCCCGCCACCAGGTCTTGATGCGCTGAACGTCTTCGTCTTCGTGCTCGTCTGCCATGGTTATCGCTGTTCCTTGTGTTCGTCGTTCCCACCGGGCCCGGCAAGGTACCGCCCGAGGCGGTCCGGCAACTCGTCCCGGCCGACCTGCTCGGTCTCCTGATCAACCCGCAGGTGTTTGATCTGGACCACGCCCTGCGCGGCCTCTTCCTCGCCCATCACCAATGCCAGCGCGGCACCACTGCGGTCGGCGCGCTTGAACTGGCTCTTGAAGCTGCCACCACCGGCATGCGTATGCAGGCGCAGATGCGGCAGCGCATCGCGCAGAGTTTCGGCCAGCAGCATCGCATCCCGTCCGGCATCGCCACCCCGGTGGACCAGGTAGGCATGTGGCGCGACCTCGTCCGGAGCCGTGCCCTGATCCTGGATCAGCGCTACCAGTCGTTCCACGCCCAGCGCAAAACCCACCGCAGGGGTGGGACTACCGCCGAGCTGGTCGACCAGCCCGTCGTAACGGCCGCCCGAGCATACCGCATCCTGGGCCCCGAGTTGATCGGTCAGCCACTCGAACACGGTACGGGTGTAGTAGTCGAGCCCCCGCACCAGCCGGGGATTCACGGTGTAGTCGATGCCCATCGCATCGAGACGCGCCCGCAGGCCGTCGAAATGCTCGCGCGACTCGGGGCCGAGACTGTCCTCGAACGCCGGTGCCGCGGCAATCACCGGCCGCATCTCGGGATTCTTGCTATCGAGAATGCGCATGGGATTGCGCTCCAGTCGCCGACGGCTGTCCTCATCGAGTTCATCCACCCGATCGCTGAAGTAGGCCATCAGTTCCCGGCGATAGTCCTGTCGCTCCTCGACCGTACCCAGCGAATTGATTTCCAGCCGCAGCCCGGTCAGGCCGAGCCGCCGCCACAGGCGTGCGCACAGCGCGATCTGCTCGGCATCAACATCGGGTCCGATCAGACCGTAGGCCTCGACTCCGAACTGATGAAACTGGCGGTACCGTCCTTTCTGCGGGCGTTCGTAACGAAACATCGGCCCGGCATACCAGAACCGCTGCACCTGGTTGTGCAGCAGACCGTGTTCGATGCCGGCCCGTACGCAGCCGGCGGTGCCCTCCGGGCGCAGCGAGACACTGTCGCCGCCGCGATCCTCGAAGGTGTACATCTCCTTTTCCACGATGTCGGTGACTTCACCGACGGCGCGGGTAAACAATTCGGTGCGCTCCAGCAGCGGGAGCCGGATCGGCTGGTAGCCGTAGGCGGCAAAGGTTTCACGACAAACGCGCTCGAGCGTCTGCCAGGCGCTGGCATCGCCCGGCAGGATGTCGTTCATGCCGCGGATGGAGCGCACGCCCCGGCCGCTCATGCGGCGCCCCCGCCCCGCGCCGGGGGCGTTGGCTGTGACGCGCGGCAACTCACTGGATGGAGCCGTCGGCCTGGACGGTAAAACGGGCGGTGCGGTCGGGGCCGGCATCCTCGCCAGTGAACAGGGTGCGTTCACCCATGGTGATGGTAACGCCCGGTGCAAAGCCCAGCACCACACGATAGGGCGGATCGCCATCCACCACGCGCATGTTGCCGCCACCGATGATCCCCTGGATCAACCGGTTGCCTGAAGCGTCCCGTACCTCGACCCAGGAGCGATCCTCGAAGCGCAGCACCAGCCGCGTATCGCCCGCGCCGTCACCGCCGGATCCGGCCGTGGTGTCGTCGGCCGGGCGCTCCGGGGTTTCCGCCGGCTCGGGCGTTTCGTTGCCGGCCACGGTTTCGTCGGTTACCGGGTCCGTGGGAACGGATGGCGACTCGGCGGCGCCCTCAATGGGCGGCGTCCGGATGGTCGATTCGGCCGTGGGTATCGACGATTCCTCATCGGTCGATACGCTGGCTGGCTGGTCGCTGGCGGGTGCCGTCGATGCCATCTCGCCATCGCCGTTGCCGCCGCCCGGCAGGACCTGCCAGCCGAACACGGCAATCAGGCCCAGCAGCAGTATTACCGCCACCGCGCCCACCACCCGGCGACCACCGGGGGTGACGTCCTGCGGGATCACATCGACCTGACCGGGCGAAGCCGGGCTGGGTCCCGGCACACCGGTCCATTCGCTGTACGCGGCCATTACCTCGTCCTCGGGCACGCCGAGGGCCTTGGCACACTTGCGATAGTAGCCACGCACGAAGACCGGCTGAGACAGCCGGTCGAAATCGTTGTTCTCGAGTGCTTCGACGGTACCGCGGGCGAGCATCGTCTGGGCCGTCACCTCGTCCAGTGACAGATCCTTGGCTTCACGGGCGCTGCGAAGCAGATGCCCCGGGGACACGCGCTTGCGCGGCGCGGGATCCGCCTCGGGTGCCGAGTCCGCTTGGCCGTTGCCATCCTCCTGGGAGTCGTCAATCATGGGATTCGTCTGTCAATTGATCCATGGTGCGCTTGTCATCGGGCGCGGCCTCGTTGTATCGGCGCAGGTAGCGTTGCGCGGCGCCTCGTTCGCCCAGCGCCAGTTCGTTGCGGGCCGCGAGCAGCAGCAACTCGGCAGGCAATTCGGCCGCGTCCTCGCGGCGCTGAACAAAAGCACGCGTGGTCATGTGATCGCCGCGCCGGAACGTGATCCGCGCCATCTGCGCCAGCGCCGGTCCGTAGGCCGGATCGGCACCCAGCGCGCGGCGCAGAAAAGATTCCGCATCACCGTCTCGCCCGGCCCGCGCCAGGCAAATGCCCGCGTTGGCCAAGGCAACCGCCGGCGTAGTGTACTCCGGGTGCTCTGCTGCCCGGTCGAATCGCGATATCGCCTCGTCGACCCGACCGCGCTCACACAGGAACGCGCCGTAGCTGTTCAAGATAGCGGGCGAATCGGTCGAGGCCAAGGCCCGCTGGAAATGCGTGTCGGCCCGGTCGAACGATTCCAGCCGAGCGTAGACGATACCAAGCCCCCAGTTGGCGCGGACATGCTCCGGCTCGAAAGACAGGGCCCGCTTGAGCTTGTCCAGTGCCTGTTCGTTGCGGGACTTGCGCAGATAGTCGATGCCCAGATCCGCATTGGCGTCGGCTGCCTGGGCGGCGTCGGCATTCGCGTTCGGGCCAGTCGCGCAGCCAGAGCCAGCCCCGGCCAATCCGAGGCCCAGCAGCAGGACGGCCGCGGTCAGCCGGCTCATGCCTCGGCGCGTGGCGCCGCCACCCGGATGGGCACGTCGCGAAAGTGCCGCCGCTGCCGGTCCTGTACCCGCCCCACCAGCTGGCCACAGGCAGCGTCGATGTCGTCGCCGCGGGTTCGCCGCACGGTGGTGCGCAAGCCGTGATTGTGCAGGCGGTCCTGAAACGCCCGGATATCGCGCTCGACGGGCCGGTTGTAGCCGGACCCCTCGAACGGATTGAACGGAATCAGGTTGACCTTGGCCGCGCGCTGTCCGAGTAGCCGGATCAGGGCATCGGCGTGAGCCGGCTGATCATTCACCCCGGCCAGCAGCACGTATTCGTAGACCACATGCGCACGGCGATCCTTGCCGGCGGTGTAGCGGTCGCAGGCCGCCATCAGCTCGTCGAGCGGGTACTTGCGGTTGATCGGCACCAGTTCGTCGCGCAGATCGTCGATCGGCGCATGCAGCGACACCGCCAGCGCCACATCCACCTCCTCGCGCAACCGGTCCATGAACGGCACCAGCCCGGAGGTCGACACGGTCACGCGACGCTTGGACAGTCCGAACCCGAGATCATCCAGCAGGATGCGCAGGGCCGGCACCAGCTGGCGGTAGTTGGCCAGCGGTTCACCCATGCCCATGAAAACGATGTTCGACAGCACCCGCTGATCGGTGCCGCGATCGCCGCGCAGGCCATGTTCGGCCTGCCACACCTGACCGATGATCTCGGCCGTGGTCAGGTTGCGGGCCAGGCCCTGCTTGCCGGTGGCGCAGAAGCTGCAGTCGAGCGCGCAGCCCACCTGGGAGGACACGCACAGGGTGGACCGCTCGCCCTCTGGGATGTAGACCACCTCGATGGCGTTGGCGCGGTCATTGCCATCCACCCCCAGCAGCCACTTGCGAGTGCCGTCGGTGCTGCACTGCTCGGCCACCACGCCGGGAGCACGGATTTCGGCGATTTCCGCGAGCCGCGCCCGCAGGGCACGGCTGAGGTCGGTCATGGCCTCGAAATCGGTGACGCCCCGGCGATAGATCCACTGCATCACCTGCCGGGCACGGAAGGCCGATTCCCCGATTTCCGCGAAGAACGCCACCAGCCCGTCGCGGTCGAGGCCGAACAGGTTGATGCGTTCGTTGGCGGGGGCAGCGCTCATGATTCAGCCGCGCGGGCAGATCTGCTCGTCGGAAAAGAAGAAGCCGATTTCCTGCGCCGCAGTTTCCGGTGCATCCGAGCCGTGGACGGCGTTGGCGTCGATGGTCTCGGCAAAATCGGCGCGAATGGTGCCGGGAGCGGCTTCCTTGGGATTGGTCGCGCCCATGATCTCGCGATTGCGGGCGATGGCGTCTTCACCCTCGAGCACCTGCACCAGCACCGGGCCGGAGGTCATGAAGCCGACCAGTTCGCCGAAGAAGGGCCGCTCGCGATGCACGGCATAGAACTGTTCTGCCTCGCTCTGGCTGAGATGCGCCATGCGGGCCGCGATCACGCACAGGCCGGCCTTTTCGAAACGACTGATGATGTCGCCGATCACGTTCTTGGCGACGGCATCGGGCTTGATGATGGAAAGGGTCCTCTCGACGGCCATTGGGGCTCCCGCTTGTTGTCGTTGATAACACGACGGCCCGCGTCGCTTGCGGGCCGGTCAGCCGGGCAGTTTAGCCCGCAATGCCGCAGTGCGGCAACGAATCCGCTGGTTCAGGACACCAGATTGAACGATTCACCACAGCCGCAGCTGTTCTGGGCGCGGGGATTGTCGAAGCGGAACATGCGGTTCAACCCTTCCTGCTTGAAGTCGAGCGTGCTGCCCTCGAGCATCGGCAGGTGCTTGCGGTTGATGACCAGCCGCGCGCCATGCTGCTCATAGACCTCGTCATCCGGATCCAGTTCGTCGGCATAGTCCATCGTGTACATATAGCCGCTGCAGCCCGACTTGCGCACACCCACCCGCAGGCCGATACCGGCCCCGCGCTGGGACAGCTGCTCCCTGACTCGCTCTGCGGCTTTCTGCGTGAGTTCAATGCTCATGATCGGTACCTGCCTCTCAAGCCTCTACCGGTTGATATTCGAGTGCCGACGTCAGCGCATCGCTAACCACCAGCAGCGCGCCGCGGCGCTCCGGCGGGGACGACAGCGCCTGTTCCATCTCCGCGACCGTGAGACCACGCGCAGCCGCCCGCGTTCGATTCCGCACACGCTCGCACACGTAATCCGCCGCGGCTACCGTAACTGGGCAGCCGCGTACCCGGAATGCCGCCTCCCGCACGCGGTCGTGATCAAGCCACAGCCACAACGCCACGTAGGCGTCCGGGGTCTCGGCGCGCCCCGGGATGGCACCCGGTCGCAGTGCCTCCAGTCTGTTTGCCGGCGTGAAGAAACGCGCATGCACCACCCCGGACAGCTGCATCAGACCGCCACCGCATCCGCCAGTGCCCGCAGCCGCTCTATATGGGCGGTAATCACGCGCCCGGCCGTGTCGACGTCCGCCCCACTGGTGAAGCGGCCTAGCGACAGCCGCAGGCTGGCCGCCGCCAGCGCCGGATCGCGGCCCATCGCACGCAACACGTAGGAGGATTCCGCACTGCCGGCGGCGCAAGCCGAGCCGCGGGACACCGCCAGGGGCGGCTCGCCGGCGGTGCAGGCGTAGTGCAGTGCGTCGGCGTGCACGCCGCCCACACTGACGCTGAGCAGCCCCGGCGCCACCCGATCGGGCCCGCCGTTGCGGACCAGATCACCGACCGCGGCCAGCTGCTGCCACAGCCGGTCGCGCAGCTCGCCGATGCGGCGGCTCTCCGCCGGCGCATACGCGGCGGCCAGCTCATAGGTCTTGCCCATGCCCAGAATCTGATGGATGGCCGGCGTGCCCGGACGCAGGCCCCGCTCCTGCCCACCCCCATGCCAAACCGCAGCCAGGTGCGGCGCTGGCCGCCGCCGCACGAACAGCGCACCCACGCCCTTGGGGCCATGTAGCTTGTGGGCGGACAGAGACACCAGATCGGCGCCGATCGCGTCGACATCCAGCGGTAGTTTGCCCGCGCCCTGGGCCGCATCGACATGCAAGGCCGCTGGATGGTCTCGCAGCGCCTCGCCGATGACCGCCAGATCCTGGCAGACACCGGTTTCGTTGTTCACCTGCATCACCGACACCAGTCGGGTATCCGGGCGCAGGGCCGCGGCCAGTGCCGCCGGATCACAGAAGCCGTCGGCGTCCACCGGCAGACGGGTGATGGCCCAGCCCTGTGCCTCGAGCGCCGCCATCGGCCCCAACACCGCAGGGTGTTCGGTGCACAGCGTGATCATGTGGCCGGGCTGGCGGGCGAACGCCGCCGCCACGCCCTGTATCGCCAGATTGTTGGCCTCGCTGGCGCCGCTGGTCCACACCAGGTCTGCCGGCTGTGCGCCGATCGCGGCGGCTACCGGCTCCCGCGCCTGCGCCAAAGCCTCCGCGGCCTGCCGGCCCGGCTCGTGCGCGGCGGTGGGATTGGCCCCGTGACGAGCCAGGGCGTCAGCCATCACCTCGATCACCCGCGGATCGACCGGCGTGCTGGCGGCGTTGTCCAGATAGATGCCCGCCCGGCTCATGCGCCCATCACCGCCGGGTTGAGACCGGGCATGGACTGGCTGCGCGCCACCTGCGGCAGCACCGCCAGAAAGCGGTCGATCTCATCGGCGGTATTGTCCTTGCCAAGGCTGACGCGGATGGCGCCGCGCGCCACCACCGGGTCGACGCCCATGGCCAGCAAAACGTGGCTGGGCTCGCCGGAGCCGGACGCACAGGCGGATCCGGAGGACACAGCGAAGCCGAACTGGTCCAGCGCCATCAGCAGGCTTTCGCCCTCGAACCCGGGCACGGCGAACTGCAGCGTGTTGGGCAGCCGCTCGGCCTCGGCAGCGAATATCACCGCCTCGGGCAGTGCCGCCGCCAGACCGGCCTGCAGCCGGTCGCGCAGCCCCGCCGTGTGTTCATGGCGTGACGCCCGTTCGGCCTTGGCCAGTTCGGCGGCGGCGCCGAAACCGACGATGGCGGCGGTGTTTTCGGTGCCGCCGCGCAACCCGCCTTCGTGGCCACCGCCGTGCAGCAGCGGACGAATGTCCACGCGCTTGTCCAGCACCAGGGCCCCCACGCCCTTGGGCCCGTAGATCTTGTGGCTGGAGATCGCCAGGGTATGCGCGCCGGTATCCGCATAGCGCATCGCAAGCTTGCCCGCCCCCTGGACGCCGTCCACATGCAGCAGCGCTCCGGCCGCCCGCACGCGGTCGGACACCTCGGCGACCGGCTGAATGGCGCCGGTTTCGTTGTTAGCGACCATGACTGCCACCACCGCGACATCACCCGTGCCCAGCTGGCGGTCGAGATCGGCCAGATCCACACGACCCTGGCCATCCACGGCGATGGTAGCGCTGGGCACATCCATGGCCTCGGCGGTTTCCAGCACGGCGGGATGCTCGATCGCGCTGTAGAGCAGCCGGCCGCGGCGGCATGCACTCAGGCCCTTGAGCGCCATATTGTCCGCTTCGGTGCCCCCGGCGGTGAACACCACCTGGCCGGGATGGGCCCCGACCAGCGCCGCGACCTGTTCGCGGGCGGTATCAATGGCAGCACGGGCGGACCGGCCAGGCGCATGGCGGCTGGCCGCGTTGCCGAACTGATCACGCAGATGCGGCAGCATGGCCGTCAACACCCGCTCGTCAAGCGGGGTAGTCGCATTGTGATCGAAGTAGACGTTCATGCCGATTTCAGGGTGGTCGGCGCGGCCACGGGCTGCGTATCGAGCTCCGCCAGGGTGATCGCGCCGAGATAACCCTCCACGTGTCGGGTCAGACCGGCCCACAGGCCGTGGGTGCCGCAACGCTCGTCATCCCGGCAGCCATCGGGGCTGCCGCAGGCGGTCGCGTCCAGCGACTCGCCCACCGCGCTCAGGACATCCGAGACGGTAATACGGGCAACACCGCGCCCCAGCCGATAACCGCCGCGTGCACCACGGGTACTGTGCAGCAGGCCCTGCTGGCGCAACTGACGGAACAGCCGCTCAAGATAGGCCGGGGAAATGCCCTGCCGGCGGGCCACGGCAGCCACGCATACGGGCTCGTCGGCACCGTGGCGAGCCAGATCCACCATGGCGCTGACGGCATAGCGTCCTCGCGATGTCAGCCGCATGTCCAGCGAATTCCTGCTTTATTCCCGACTTTCAAAGTCGGGATTATACGTCAGTCTAGTCGGCATCTGCAGCGCGGCGCCGCGGATCCAGCGCCCGCAACAGCCCGCGCAGAAGCCGTAGTTCCGCGGCCTCGAGCTGGCGCCGCCCGAGCAACCGCCGGAAGCGGCGCATCATGTGCCGGGGTTCGTCGGGGTCGAGAAAATCCCCGGCCCGCGCCACCGCTTCCAGATGGTCGTACAGCCCTTCCAGTTCCGCCGCGGTGGCCAGCGGGGGTGCCTCGGGCGACGGCCCCGGCCCCGGCGCCGCAGCCATGCGCAGTTCGTAACAGACCAGCTGCACTGCCGCCGCCAGATTCAGGGAGGCGAAGTCAGGGTTGCAGGGAATCTGCAGGTGGACATGACAGCGGTCCAGCTCCTCGTTGGTCAGCCCGCTGCGCTCGCGACCGAACACGATGGCGGTGGGCCCGCCGTTGCTCATGGTTCGATACGCCGCTTCGCGCGCGTCCACCACCGGCCAGGGCAGTCGCCGCGACCTTGCACTGGTGCCGATGACCAGCGTGCAGTCGGTCAGCGCGGCATCGAGATGGTCCACGACTCGAGCGCCAGCCAGCACGTCATCCGCCCCGGCGGCGCGGGCGGTGGCAGCGGCATGGGGAAAACGATCGGGGGCGACCAGCGCCAGGTCCGCCAGCCCCATGGCCTTCATCGCCCGCGCGGCGGCGCCGATGTTGCCCGGATGCTGGGGCGCCACCAGCACGATGCGCACTGCCGGCACGCCGCCCGTGCCCTGGTTTTCGTCATCCATGCTCATTCCCCCGGAAGCCCGCGCGATGGCCGTTTCACGGCGTGTCTGCCGCTGGATTTGCTATTCTAGTGGTCCTTCCACCCTTGCTTGCGACCCTATGGACCCACTGGCGAATATCGCCGTGTCGGCGGCGCGTGCCGCCGGCAATATCTGCATGCGCCATCTGCGCCAGGGGCGCGGCTTCGACGTGCGGGAAAAGGGACGCAACGACTTCGTCACCGAGGTCGATCACCAGGCCGAAGTGGCGATCATCGATACCATCCGCCGCGCCTACCCGGATCACGCCATCCTGGCCGAGGAATCCGGCCACAGTCCGGCGCGCCGCCAGGCGGATGTGGAGTGGATCATCGATCCCATCGACGGCACCACCAACTTCATTCACGGTATTCCCCACTTTGCCGTGTCCATCGCCTGCCGGGTGGGCGGGCAGCTGGCCCACGGGGTGATCTTCGATCCTTACAAGGACGAGCTGTTCGTGGCCAGCCGTGGTCGTGGCGCCATGCTCGACGGCCGGCGCATCCGCGTCAGCCAGTGCCATCAGCTGGGGCCGGCACTGCTGGCCACCGGCTTTGCCTACCACCGTCAGACAGGCATGGCGAAGTACTTTCCGGCCTTCGAGTCGCTGCTGAACAAGTGCGGCGACATCCGGCGAGGTGGTTCCGCAGCACTGGACCTCGCCTGGGTGGCGGCCGGCCGTCTGGACGGCTTCTGGGAGTTCGGCCTCCAGCCATGGGACATGGCAGCGGGGGTGATTCTGGTGATCGAGGCCGGCGGCATGGCCACCAGCCTGGGTGACGGCGATCCCCTGGAAACCGGCGACGTGGTCAGCGGCGCCCCCAAGCTGCAGCCGATGCTGCGCGCAACCATAGAGCACGCGCTCAAATAAGCCGCAGCCGGCGGAACCGGTGCTACATGTGCTCTTCGGCAGTCTCTTCCTTGGGCGGGAACAGGTCTTCCTTGTCCAGATAGAGCCACAGCGCAAGCGAGCTGGCGACGTAGATCGAGGAGTACGTCCCCACGACAACGCCGGCAATCAGTGCGATGGAGAAGCCCTCGAGCGCTTCACCGCCGATGAACAGCAGCGCCAGCAGCACCAGCAGCGTGGTCAGGCCCGTCATCAGGGTGCGGGCCAGGGTCTGGTTGATGGAGCCGTTGACCACCTCCTGCGGGGTGGCCTTGCGCATGCGCCGGAAGTTCTCGCGAATGCGGTCGAAAATCACGATGGTGTCGTTGAGCGAGTAGCCGATCACCGCGAGCAGCGCCGCGATCACGGTGAGATCGAACTCGATCTGCAGCAGGGAGAACAGCCCGAGCGTGACCACCACGTCATGGGCCAGCGCGGCAACCGCGCCCACCGCCAGCTTCCAGTGGAAGCGGAAGATCACGTAGATGAGGATGCCGATCAGGGCGTAGAGCAGCGCCAAGCCACCCTTGTTGGTAAGCTCTTCGCCCACCTGCGGGCCGACGAATTCGATTCGCCGCATCTCGACGCCGGACTGCGCCTGCTCCAGTACGCGGAGCACATTGCTGCTGACCTGCGCCGATTCCGTCCCCTCCTGCGGGGCCAGGCGGATCAGAACATCACGTGAGCCGCCGAAGAACTGCACCACGGCGTCGTTGTAGCCACCATCGGCAAGTGCGGCACGTACGTCGTTGAGTTCAACCGCCTCGGGGTAGCCCACCTCGATGACCACACCACCGGTGAAATCCACGCCGAGGGCCAGCCGCTGGGTAACCAGTGAGCCCACGGCAATCGCCAGCACCACCAGGGAAATGATCACTGCGACCTTGCGCAGGCCGACAAAATCGATGCGGGTATCGGGACGGATCAGGCGCATGGTCAGACGGACACCGATTGCAGCCGCTGACGGCGGCCGTACACCAGGTTGGCCAGGGCACGGGTGCCGATGATGGCGGTGAACATGGAAGTGAGGATGCCCAGGGACAGGGTCACCGCGAAGCCCTTGATCGGGCCGGTACCGAAACCGAACAGCACCACGGCCGCGATCAGGGTGGTGACGTTGGCGTCGGCAATCGAGGAAAGGGCCTTGTCGTAGCCGCTGGCGATCGCCGATTGCGGCGCGCTGCCGCTATCCAGCTCCTCGCGGATGCGCTCGAAGATGAGCACGTTGGCATCAACCGCCATGCCCACGGTGAGCACGATGCCGGCGATGCCCGGCAGGGTCAGCGTGGCCTGCAGCAGCGACAGCAGCGCCACGATCAGCAGTACGTTGGTGAACAGCGCCGCGTTGGCAAACACGCCGAAAGCCCGGTAGTAGACCAGCATGAACACCACCACCAGCAGGAAGCCGATGATCACCGCATTGCGGCCCTGGGCGATATTGTCCTTGCCCAGGCTCGGCCCGACCGTGCGCTCCTCGACAATCTGCACCGGTGCGGCCAGGGCGCCGGCGCGCAGCAGCAGCGCCAGATCATGGGCCTCGTTGCTGCTCAGGCCGGTGGTCTGGAAGCGCTTGCCGAACACGCCGCGGATGGTGGCAACGCTGATGACTTCCTCGATCTTCTTGCGTTCGTAGACCGGTTCGCCATCGACATAGCGGGTTTCGATCTTGTTCTCGATGAACAGCACCGCCATGGGATCACCGACGTGCTCCTGGGTGGTGTTGAACATCCGCTCGGCCGCGGCCCCGTTCAGGGTGACAAACACCGCCGGCTGATTGCTCTGCTGATCGAAACCGGAGGACGCGTCCACCAGCTGATCGCCCGAGGCAATCACGTCCTCGTCCAGCAGGATCGGCTCGCCGCTGCGGCGCTGATGAAGCTCGGTGCCCGGCGGCGCGACGCCGGATTGTTCGGCGGCGCGCGGGTCTTCGCCTCGCGCAACCAGCCGGTACTCCAGCGTGGCGGTCTTGCCCAGCAGCCGCTTGGCCTGGGCGGTGTCCTGCACGCCCGGCAGTTCCACCACGATGCGATCCTGCCCCTGGCGCTGAACCAGCGGCTCAGCCACGCCGATCTCGTTGACCCGGTTGCGCAGGGTCGTCAGATTCTGCTCGAGCGCGAAGTCGCGGATGCGCTCGGATTCCTCTTCCGACAACGTCACCACGAGCGTGGTGGATTCGTCCTCCGATACCCGGACATCCAACTCGGAGAACTCGCTGTTCAGTGCATCCTGACCGGCGTCGAACGCGGACTGAGTGGGAAAGCGAATCTTGACCTGCTGGTCATCGCGGAAGGCGCGCGAATAGCGAATGTCGTTGTCGCGCAGATAACGTGGCAGATCGCGGGCATAACGATCGTACGTTTCCTCGATCACCGTTGCCATGTCCACTTCCAGCAGGAAGTGCACGCCGCCACGCAAGTCCAGACCAAGATTCATGGGCTTGGCGCCCAGCGAACGCAGCCAGTCAGGCGTCGTGGGCGCAAGGTTGAGAGCCACGATGTAGTCGTTGCCCAGCGCCTGCTTGAGCGCGTCCGCCGCACGCAGTTGGGCTTCGCTGCTGCCCACGCGGATCAGCAACTTGCCCTCATTGATGCTGGCGTCCCCGCTTTCGATGCCGGCCGCGCTCAGTTCGCTGCGTACCCGCTCGGTCAGTCCGGCGGCCACACTGCTGCCGTCATCGCGCGAGATCTGTATCGCCGGCTGTTCGGGGAAGATGTTGGGCAGCGCGTACAGGGCGCCGAGCCCGAGCACGACCAGCAACAGCAGATACTTCCAGAGCGGGTAACGGTTCATGGCAGACGCGGGTCGGCAGCGGCGGTTGGCAGCGTCACCGCGGGAAACAGGAGGTCGGAGTCAGGTGTCGCGTACTCGTCGATCACGTCAGAGCGTCTCCAGCGTACCCTTCGGCACTACGCTGGAAACGGACTGCTTCTGGACCTTGATCAGGACGCCGTCAGCCACTTCGATGGCGATGAAATTCTCGCCCAGATCCCGCACCTTGCCGGCGATGCCGCCCTGGGTGACCACCTCGTTGCCCTTCTCCAGGCTTTCCAGCAACTGGCGGTGCTCCTTCTGGCGTTTCATCTGCGGCCGAATGATCATGAAGTACATGAACACGAAGAACAGGCCCACCATGATCAGCGTGGGCATGATGCTGGGACCGGCGGCCTGCGCACCCTGCGCATAGGCAGGCGAAATCAGAAAATCCAACATGTTTCTGGTCCGGTGATGGAGTCGGGTCGGCGTCGAAAGCGCGGCATTATGCCACAGCCGTCCGGTCAGACGCCGGCAACCACCGATGGTTTCATCATCACGGCAGAAACTCGCGCGCCAGCGCGGCGAACCGGTCCTCGGCGATGGCCTCGCGGATGCGGCGCATCAGCCCCAGGTAGTAGGCCAGGTTGTGCCAGGTGTTAAGCCGCGCGGCGAGAATCTCCCCGCAACGGTAGAGATGATGCAGATAGGCCCGACTGTAGCGGCGGCACACGTAGCAGTCACAGTTGGGGTCGAGCGGACCGGTGTCGTGGCGGTGGGCGGCATTCTTGATCTTGACCGTGCCCACGGAGGTGAACAGATAGCCGTTGCGGGCGTGGCGGGTAGGCATCACGCAATCGAACATGTCCACCCCGGCAGCCACCCCTTCGATCAGGTTGGCCGGCGTGCCCACGCCCATGAGATAGCGCGGCGCCGCGGCCGGCGCCTCGGGCAGCGTGGCGGCCAGCACCTCGGCGCGTTCCTCGTCGGTTTCGCCCACCGACACGCCGCCGATGGCATAGCCATCAAAGCCGATATCCACCAGCTGGCGCATGGATTCCCGCCTGAGCGCCGGATACACGCTGCCCTGGTTGATGCCGAACAGGGCATTGGCATTGTCACCATGCGCCGCCCTGCAGCGCGACGCCCAGCGCATGGACAGCGCCATCGAGCGCCGCGCCGCGTCCTCGGCAACCGGGTAGTCGGTGCATTCGTCAAGCACCATCACGATGTCCGAGTTCAGCGCGTGCTGAACGGCAATCGCATCCTCCGGGGTGAGTCGTCGCTTCGAGCCGTCCAGCGGCGAGCGGAAGGTTACGCCGTCCTCGTCCATCTGCCGGATATCGGCCAGGCTCCAGACCTGGAAGCCGCCGCTGTCTGTCAGGATCGGGCGATCCCAGCCCATGAAGCCGTGCAGCCCACCGTGCGCGCCGATCACTTCGGTGCCCGGCCGCAGCATCAGATGGAAGGTATTGCCGAGAATGATGTCCGCGCCCAGCGTCTGCAATTCCTCCGGCAGCATGCCCTTGACCGTGCCGTAGGTACCCACCGGCATGAATACCGGCGTTTCCACCACGCCGTGGCTCAGGGTCAGGCGGCCGCGGCGCGCCTGACCATCGCGCTTGATCAGCTCGAATTTCATCGCGGGCGAAGTGTAGCGGTAATCGTCGTCGAGCCGAATGCAGACCCCGGCCGGCATGGGTACTATCGAGGCCGACTCCGCCACACTCCGAGGGCTCCTGACATGCAGGCGCGCTGCCTACTCCCCGTCCTGCTGGCGACCAGCCTCGCCGCCCATGCCGCCGATGAAGCGACGTTGCCGGCATTGCAGGCGCTGGCCGGCGATCAGGCCCGCGTCAGCGCATTGGTAGTCGACCTGGGCAGCGAACGGACACTGGCGTCGCTGGAACCCAAGAGCCGGCTGACACCCGCCTCGGTGAGCAAGCTCTATGCCGCCGCCGGTGCGCTGGCGCGCTGGGGACCGGATCACCGCTTCGTCAATCGCGTGGTCTCCGGCGGCAAGGTACGCGACGGCAAGCTGGCCGGCGACCTGATGCTGATCGGCGCCGGCGATCCGGGCCTGGATCACAGCCGGCTGTCGCTGCTGGCCAGCCGACTGCGCCAACGCGGCATCGAACGTGTAAGCGGCGACCTGGTGATCAACGACAGCCTGTTCGGCCCGGTTACCTGTCTGACCGAAGACCGCTGCGCCGCCCGGCAGGTCAGCGAGAACAGTTACGACGCCCCGCTGTCCGCCGCCGGCGTGAATTTCAGCAACGTCGAAGTCACCATCATTCCCGGTCGCGAACCCGATCAGCCGGCCCGGCTGACCCTGATGCCACCGGGACTGGAAGGCTTCGCCCTGCGCGGTGACATCGCCACCGGCGAGCCGGATACCCGGGCCGCCTACTGGGCCTGGCGGGCCACCGACGGCGACCTCCAGACCCTGCATCTGGCCGGCGTGGTGCCGGCCGGCGGCGGCCACTTCTCGCTGCTGCGGTCGGTGTCGGAGCCCAGCCGTTACGCCGGTCAGGTGCTCAAGGCCGTACTGGCCGGCCAGGGCATCGACGTCGCTGGCACGGTGCGCGTCGATCACGCGCCGCCCGACCCGGACCTGGTCACGCTTGCCGAGGAAACCAGCCCCACCCTGGCCAATCAGCTCCGCGACATGATGGCTTACAGCAACAACTACATGGCCGACGTACTCACGCTGGGACTGGCGACGGAGGCGGACGGCCCGGGCCCGGCGCAATCCGGACTGGCGGCCGCATCCACCATGCTGGCAGAGCTCGGCCGGCGCGCGAATGCCGAGGCCCAGCCCTGGCTGGGCGCATTTCCCGACGACCCGCCGCTAACGCTGACCACCGGCAGCGGCCTGTCCGTGGACAACCGGCTGTCGGCGGCCGACGTGGTGTCCCTGCTCGCCTACATGTACCGGCAGCCGGCACTGTTCCCGGCGCTGATCGGCAGTCTGCCGGTACCCCAGTACACGCCGTCCCGGTCGGTGAAGAACGGCAACAACGACTTCGCCATGCGGGTGGCGGCCAAGACCGGCTCCCTGACCGAGCCGGTCAGCGTGCGCGCCTACGCCGGCTACCTGCGGCTCAAGGATGGCGGCTGGGGCGCGTTTGCCATCCTCATCAATGGCACGGAGGCGAAACCGGAGATCCGCTTCGAGGACAGCATGGGCGCCATCCGCGAGGATCTGGAGCGGATTCTGGCGGAGTACTAATGCGCAGGGGCCGGCGGGCCCGTTATAATTCTGCCGCCGAGCCCGGGTGGCGGAACTGGTAGACGCGTCGGACTCAAAATCCGATTCTGGCAACAGAGTGCGAGTTCGAGTCTCGCCCCGGGCACCAGGTTAAGTGCGAGTTGTTCGGCCCGTCCGCGGGCCGCATCCTCCGGACTCGCTTCGCTCGCGTCGATTTATTCCTGATAAATCGATCGAGTCTCACACTAGGCACCACACGGCGCTGGCAAACGTCAGCTAGAACTGGATGCCGCCCCCGCCACCACCGGGCATGCCGCCGGGGCCGCCCATACCGCCGGATTCCTGGCCGGGCACATACAGGCCGGAGCCGGACTGCTGCCGGCGCATTTCCTGGAGTTCCTGCATGGTCTGTTCGATCGACTGCTTGGCGGCGTCGGGAAACTGGGCCAGCGCCTGGGACAGATCCTCGGCGTCGAGCTCGAAGTGGATCGGCAGGCTGCCGGCCGGCGTCATCAGGTTGGTGTAGCCCTCGTAACGCACTGATCGCTGCTCATCGCGCTCGCCCGATTCGGTGACCGGGATCATCATGCGGATGGAGCCGCTGCGACCGTCGGTAACGGTTTCCTCGCGGTAGAGATTGTCCGCGTCGAGCTTGATTTCCGGGAGTTCCTGTTCGGCGGCCATGGTCGGTTACTGCGTTTGAATCAATAGCGTGAAGGATAACACCGCACCGCAACAGATCAGCGGCGAAGGCGATCGAGATGCGCCAGGGCCTTGCCGATACGGTCCTGGAGCTCGGCATCGAAGGCCTCACGTACCGCAATACTGGCCTCGACCAGTTCCGGTGCCTGACGCACGCTCTGCTGAATGCCGTCGTAGAGCGCAAGCGTGAGTCTGCCGCCACCGATGTCCGAGCCTTCCAGCAACTGGGTGGAAGCGGATACGGCTACCAGCGGGGTATCGGCGCCGGGCTGCGCATGAATGATGTACTGCACGCGCAGGACGTAGGTATTCACCGGGACATCATCGACCCCGCCGCCGGCGCGATAGCCGTTCGCCTCGATGGCCTGGTTCACCGCACCGCGCACGGCCTCGGTGCCGAACAACTGCTGCATGGAACCAGGCACGCCGCCAATGGCGCGGACATCGGGCTGAATGATCGGCGCCGCCTTCTGCGCGAACGCGGCCAGGGGCAGAACGATGGCCAGCAGGGCCAACCAGCGGATGTACATGACGAGTCTCCCAACCGGGTGAATGGCGACCTCAATATGCCACAGCGCCGGCCGCCGGGACTGCCGGTCAACCGGTATTGCGCATGCCCGCCGCCAGCGCGTTGATGCTGCGCAGCACCGGGTCCAGCCATTCGTCCCCGCCATCTCCCCGATGGTGGGCGATGGCCACCCGCTGGATCTGGTTCAACGGATCCAGATACGGCCGGCGGCGCGCCAGCGAACGCTGTAGCACCGGGTTGTCGTCCAGTAGCCGCCGGCCCTCGGTGAGGATCAGGATTTCGTCGCGGGTCCGCTCATACTCGGTACGGATGGTCTGTTCGAAGCGGGTGCCGATGTCCGGGTTCTCGCACAGCCCGGCGTAGCCGGCGGCGATGTCCATGTCGGCTTTGCACAGCGACATCTGCACGGCATCCAGGAAGGCGCCGAAGAACGGCCAGCTCTCCAGCATGCGCTGCAACGGCGCCTCGCCGTGCTGACGGCGATAGGCAGCCAGGGCCGTACCCACGCCGAACCAACCCGGGAGGGTGTGGCGGGACTGCCCCCAGGCAAACACCCAGGGAATAGCGCGGATGGAGGACTTGCTGCGCTCGTCCGGCCGCCGGTGACCGGGGCGCGACCCGATGTTGAGCGCGCCGATCTCGGTAATCGGCGTGGCGTCGTAGAAGAAATCGAAGAAGCCGGGGGTGTGTTCGGTGAGTTCGCGATAGTGGCGCTCCCCGGTCTCGGCCAGATCGGCCATCAGATCGTCGTAGCCGGGTGGATCCTCACGCCCGGGCAGGCTGGCCGCCATGGCGCCAGTCAGGCCCAGCGTGATCTCGTTGACCGCAGTTTCCGGGTTGCTGTACTTGGCGAAGATCATCTCGCCCTGCTCGGTGAACCGGATGCGCCCGCGCACCGTGTCCGGCGGCTGCGAGCGGATGGCGGTGTAGGTGGGGCCGCCGCCCCGCCCGACCGTGCCACCTCGGCCGTGGAACAGCACCGAGTCCACCCCGGCGGCGTCGCAGATTGCCACCACCCGCTGCTGGGCGCGGTACAGCTGCCAGCGGGAGGCCAGAATGCCGCCGTCCTTGCAGGAATCCGAGTAACCCAGCATCACCTCCTGGGTGGGGTCCGCGGCGAGAAAGCGCCGATAGGCCGGATTGGCCAGCAACGCCTCCAGCACCGGTTCGATGTGGGTCAGGTCTTCCACCGTCTCGAACAGCGGGCTGATGCGCACCGAGCATCCCGCGGACCGGGGCGGATCGTAGGCGCCGGTCAGCCGCAACAGGAACACCACTTCCAGCACATCGCTGACCGCATGGGTCATGGAGATGACGTAGCTGCCGAAGGCGCCGTCACCAAGACTGGCACGCATATCGGCAATCGCGCTCATGCTGGCCAGCGTATGTCGGGTGTCGGCACTTATCTCGGCCCGCTCGGCCTGGAAGGGCGGGGGTTGTTCGATCAAGTCGGTAAGGCAACGCTCGCGTCCGGCTTCATCCAGCGCGGCGTAATCGATCGGCTCGTCCAGCGCCCCCAGGACATCGGCCACGCAGGCCTCGTGGCGGCTGGATTCCTCGCGCAGATCCAGCCGCGCGAGATGAAAACCGAAGGTATGAGCCAAGCGCAACAGATCCTTGATCCCCGCATCAGCCACCGCGGCGTCACCGTGGCCGATCAGGGATTCGCGGATCAGCTCGATATCGTCGATGAAGGCTTCCGCGTCCTCGTAGGCCACCGCCGGCCGCTCGGAACGCTGAGCCCGCAGCCGTAGCTCGGTCTGCAGCTGATCGTGCATCGCCTGTAGCCGGCCGCGCATGAAAAACAGCTTGCGGCGGTAGGGCTCGGTGGCGAAACGCTCCGGGCGTTCCCCGGCATGGGCGGCCAGTTCCTGCTCGTCGGTATCCAGACTCTCCAGCAGCGCCTGGCTGGGCTGGCACCAGCGCTGCGCATGGCTGAGCTCGCGCATCAGTTTTTCGGTGCGCCGCAGGTATTCGGCCAGAATCTCCCGGGCGGCCATGCGCAGGGCATAACGGGTTTCGTTTTCGGTGACGAAGGGATTGCCGTCGCGGTCGCCGCCGATCCACGACCCGAAGAACAGCACCGGGGGCGCCGGGGCATCGTCACCGTAGACCAGCTCCAGCGCCCGTTCGAGGTTGCGGTAGATGCGCGGCACGCTGGTGAACAGCGATTCGCGGAAATAGTAGAGCCCGTTGCGGATTTCATCTTCTACCGTGGGCCGGGCGCGGCGCAGTTCCTCGGTCTTCCACAACACCTGGATGTTGAGCCGCAACTCGTCCTCCAGCCGCTGGCGGGCCACCTCGCCCACGGACTCGTCCGCCAGACGGTTCATCAACTCGAACATGCGCCGCAGCGCCTCCAGCACCACGCGCGGCTTGGCCTCGGTGGGGTGGGCGGTGAATACCGGCGTGTACGACAGCCGCTCGAGCAGACGGCGGACCTGCTCGCCGGAGACGCCGGCGTCGTGCATCTCGCGCAGGCTGCGCTCAAACGAGCCCCGCCACTCGGCCCCGCCCCGCTCCATCAGCGCCCGGCGGGCCCGGTGGGCGTGGATTTCCTCGGCCAGGTTGGCCAGATTGAAGTAGATGGCGAAGGCCCGGACCACCTCGGTTAGAACCGCCGGGGGCAACTCGGTGGCCAGCTCCTCCATGCGCCGGGCCAGGGCCTCGTCGCGGCCGTCCCGTAGCTCGATGTAGCCACGCCGAAATTCCTCGACATGATCGAACACCTGCGCCGACGCATGCGCCCGCAGCACATCGCCCAGCAGCGCACCGCAGCCGCGCACCAGCGCCCGCAGATCGCTGTCGTCGGGCGCGTCGAAATCCTCATTCGCCATGGGGCCAAGAATAGCAGCAACGAACCCGGATCGAGGCCGGCTCATGCTACCGTTAGCCGCCATGAAACCCGGCTTCGAGTTCTGCCCCGACTGCGGCGCACCGATCACGCACGAAACGCCCGCCGGCGACGACCGCGCCCGCGACGTCTGCAGCCGCGACGGCAAGATCTTCTACCACAACCCCCTGGCAGTGGTGGGCACCGTGGCCGAGTGGGAAGGTCGCATCCTGATGTGCCGGCGGGCGATCGAGCCACGCCGGTATTTCTGGACCCTGCCGGCCGGCTTCCTGGAACTGGGAGAAACCGCCGCCGACGGCGCCATCCGGGAAACCCGCGAGGAAGCCTGTGCCGAGGTGGATATCGGCCCGCTGTTCTCGCTGATCAACGTCACCCACATCGGTCAGATTCACATGTTCTATCGCGCCACCCTGCGCGGCGGCCACCACGCACCCGGACCGGAAAGCACCGAGACGGTGCTGATGGACGAAGCCGACATCCCCTGGACCGAGCTGGCCTTTCCCACCGTCTACCTGACGCTGGAACGCTATTTCGCGGACCGACGCTCCGGGCGGTTCACGCTGCATGACGAGGACCTGGCCCGCGGCGAATGGCGCCGAATGGGCCTGCGCGAGAAGCCCACCCTGCCCGCCTGACTCAGCCGTTCTCGGCGGTGCCGAACACCGCGCCGGTTCGCCCCAGCTCGGCATGGGCCTGGTCGGCCGAGCGCCAGCGAAACCGGAACAGTGCCGGGCACCACTCGCCCGCCTTGCGCAGCCACCCGTGCCGCTCGATCCAGAGCGCATACTCGACATAGACCGGATCCAGCGCCAGGTGCCGCTCCTCGGTACGGGCCCGGACGTAGTAGATGGCGTTGACCAGGAACAGCAGCAGTGAGTTGCGCACGGCGTCGTCCCAGCCGCCGGCGGCCACGAACGGTACCGCAATAAGCCAGTAACTAAGATTCTTGGCGATGTAGGCCGGGTGTTTGGTCACGCGGAACGGGCCGCTGGTGATAATGCCCCGGTGGGTAAGGTTGGAAAAACGCAGGCCGAAGGCCACCGTCGCCCAGGCGTAGATCGCCGCCAGGCCGATGATCAGCACGGACCAGACCAGCGTCAGCGTGTCCGAGCCGGCCAGCCAGTTCTGCCAGCCGAAACCGTCGCTGTCGTAGGCCAGATAGGTCGCGCCGATCACACCCCACAGGGGCTGATAGCAGGCCAGTGCCGACAGCCAGCCGAGCAGCGTCGGCTCGGCCGAACGGATATGGCTGTCCAGCCAGCGCATGGCCAGCGTGTAACCCAGCACCCCGAATACCAGGTCCACCAGAAAGGTCATTTCCAGCGCCACCCGGAACCACCGGGCCTGATCCCAGAGCGCGCCGGTTTCGATTCCCTGCAGCACGAAGGCCAGCGAACGGGCCAGCAACGCGAACATCAGCGGCAGGAAGAAGGCCTTGATCAGCCAGCCCCGGGCGAACTGCCCGAGAACCGCGCGGTCCACCAGCTGCCAGCGGCCCAGTACCGCCATGCCCGCGTGCCAGGCGCCGTCGAACGGCTCGCCCAGACGGGCGTCGAGCCACGCGAAATACGGCACCGCCAGCACCGCCAGCCAAGGCCAGACATCGCGCAGCACGTAGAAGAACGGACCGTAGAACGTCCCCGCATATTCCGGGAATAACCAGTAGCCGAAGCCAATGATCACGAATGCCGAGTAAAGCCCCAGCAGCTTGACCGCCACGCGCCTGACGTCCGGCGGACCGGCCCGGCGGTCCGCGCCGCACTCCCGATAGCGACGAAACCAGAGGGTTTCTGCCAGCATCATCGGCATCGCCGCGACTAGGCAGATGAACAGTGCCTCCTGGACCTGATTCAGCCCGAGATCGCGCCAGGCCAACGCCAGCAGGCCACCGGCCAGACCGGCCAGACCCAGCAGGCTGGTTGCCGGATGCGTGGCGGATGCGGGCGGCTTGGAAGGAGTGACAGTCGAGGACATCACGCACCAAAAGACAGGGGTGTCGCCGAAGCTACACCCCTGTTATACCAACCGATTGTCGGGTCGGCGATTACTGACCGAAGTGCACGGTCCAGCCGCGCCACCACTCGGTCTGAGCCTGGGCGTCGGCGGAACTCACCGGGCCCATGTAGCTGTCGGCTTCACTCACGGCACTGCTCGGGCTCACGGCAGTCGTGACCTGGTAGGAGGCCGGATCAACACTGATGGTGTCGTCTTCCATGCCCTCGAAGGTCACGGTGCTACCGTCCTGGGCCATGCCCGCGAACCAGTCCTCTTCGAACGTGTCACCGTCCGGCTCCGCTGCGCCGACGCTGCAGAAGTAGGCCAGACCGAACGCGTTCAGGTCTTCGTCAACTTCGTCATCGTTGTCGATACAGCTGGTGCCGGCAACCGCGGCACTGGGCGCACCCATCAGGGTGGCACCGTCGGCAATGACGACATTCTCGAAGTTCGCGCCGTAGCCTTCACGCAGCAGCGCGCCGCCGGACTCGCCGTCGCCCCAGATCAGGAACAGACCGTTGGCCAGAACCGGGCGACTGACGGGCATGGCGCCGAAATTGTCACCATCGTTGTCCGATTCCGTGCCATGGTCACCCAAGCCGTTGGCCTGACGCACGATGAAGTTCTTGATCGTGCCGCGGAAGCCGAGGTCGATATCCAGACCGTCGTCCTCGGCGCCGTTGATCAGGATGTTGCTCTGGTTGACCGCGCCACCGAACCACTCGATGCCGTCGTCATTGGAGCCGATGACCTGGATGTTGTTGATGGTGGTGCCGCTACCAACCCCTTCCAGGGTGAGACCCTGCACTTCGGCGTCGGGCGCGAAGGCAACGCCGGACTCGGCGATGATGACGTAGCTCACCGTGCCGCTGCTGTCGCCATCGTCGTTGCCACCGAAGAACACGTTGCGGTTGGTGGCTTCGCTGGTCAGTTCGTTGGGAATGTTGCCGGCATCTTCGGTGCTGTTGGTCCGGGCATAACCATTCAGCACCAGGCCACCCCAGTCACCGCGACCGGTAAGGTCGGTCGGATCACCGTCGATTTCACGGGCGAAGCCGGCTACAGGCACGGCCCCCATGATGATCGGCTGTTCCATGGTGCCCTGGGCGTCGATCTGGGCGCCGCGGGTCACGCGGATGGCAGACGCCGAACCCTGATCGGCATAGATCTGCACGCCGGATTCAATCGTCAGCACGACTTCATTACCGGGAGACGGCGGGGTCGCATCCTCGGCATCACCGGTGCCCACGAATACTTCGCCATCGAGCACGTAGACGTGATCGTTGGTAAGCGTGGTGTCCGCGAGAATGTCCTGGTCCAGCACGCAGACGGGGAATTCCGGGTTGGCCGAGCCGCCCTCGAAGTAATCACCATCGTCGAACAACACCACGGTGGTGCCCTCGTCCGTGGTACCACTAGGGCAGTTCGGCGACGAGGCCGGGGTGATGTCGGCAGAAGAGCCATCCGTCGGGTCGATGTTGTCGACCAGCGGATGAATATCCTCGGGAAGCAGCATGCCGAGCTGGTTGAAGGTGCTCATAGGATCACCGATGGCGCCTGCACCCGAGGTCCCGGACGTACCCGAAGTGCCGGAGGTGCCAGAAGTGCCGGAGGTGCCAGACGTACCAGAGGTGCCCGAGGTACCGGACGTACCGCTCCCCGAGGTGCCGCCCTCACCGCCGGAGCCGCCGGAACCGCCCTGACCGCCGGAGATGTTGCCGGTGATCAGATCGCCGCCCTCGCCGCCGCAAGCGGAGAGCACCAAACCGAGAACTAGGGCGCTACAGATGGAGCGCGCAGGTTTAAAAGACATGTCGTGTATCCCTCCCAAATGGATTAATTCGTTGCGTAAGCAAGGGCTGACGCTTACCGGTGCCAAGTTAAGCGCGGGCTATTGCAATTGCGTGACAATCAGAAAACTTCCCAGGACAGCGAGGCCCCGAACGAGCGGCCCAGAATGAATCGCTGCTGGAGCAGCGGGCCCTGCATGAACTCGATCTCTTCGTTGAGCAGGTTTTCAGCCTTCAGCTTGAGATTGCCGCGCTTGAAAAAGCCCAGGCTGTAGGTGAGATCAACAAAAGTGCTCGGCTGCTGGAACACGTCCGGACGGCCGTTGGCCCCGGCGGCATCGAGTCGCTCGCCGACCCGGTTCAGTGCCAGCGTCCAGTCATGAATGGCGCCGTCATAACCCAACTGGAAGTTGAACACGGTGTCGGCCTGCCCCTGCAGCCGGCGCTGCCGATTGGTGGCAATACCGCCGGGGCCGATTTCCACTTCCGATTCGGTAATGGTGAAATTGGCCTGCACGTAGCTCTTCTTGAGTAGGTCCGATTCCGGCAGCAAGCCGATGTCCGAAAACCAGTCGAGGCCGGCGCGCCCGTCGATCTCGAAGCCGTAGACTTCGCCGGTTTCGCCGTTGGTGAACTGGATGCGCTGACCGCCGCCCGCCACCGGCAGGAACTGCCGCTCGATCGGATTCTTCAGGTCCTTGAGGAATACACCGGCTGTCACTGCCTCCTTGGCCGAGGGATACCACTCCCAGCGAAGGTCGTAGCTCTCGATCTCCGTGGCCTCCAGATCCGGGTTGCCCGCGAACTGTTCTCCGGTATCCGGGTCCAGGAAAAGCGTGTCCGATATCTCCACCAGCAGGGGATAGGACACCGACTTGCCGGTCGTGAAACGAACCTGGGTGTTCTCACTGGAGAACCAGGTCAGGCCCAGCGACGGCAGGGTGTCGGTGCGGTCGAAGCCGCTGACCGTTCCTGCGTCGTCGGTCACTGACCTTGGCGTTGTCACTTCGTAATCCGCCTCCTCGCGGCGAACTCCGAGTGTCAACCGCAGCAAATCCGCCCAGCGCAGATCGGTGAGTGCATAGAAACCCGAGACATCGGCGGTCCCGAAGTAACGGTCCGAACCCACGGTTCGCTCAGAGAAATTCACCGTGTCGCCAATGGTGAAATCGTTGATGATTAACTCGGGAATCGGCTGCGACAGGTCTGCCAGCGAACCGGCCGGCTCGAAGTTGAAACGCCGCGTCACCGAGACACGTTCCTGGGCAGAGTCTGCGAGGCCAACCTTGATCATCGGGGTCAGGCGCCCCCAGTCGTTCAGCGGGAAGGTCAGATCCAGTCCGTAGCTGTTGACCTCATCGGTGACAACGTTGAACTCGCGCTGCAATGCGTCTTCAGCGGCGAATTCCAGCGGGTCGTCGTTGAACAGCGGGCCCTGGTAGTTCCAGGTGCGACGATCGGGCCGATCGCGGTCGCCGTCCGCGGTCTGGGCGCGCCAGTCGACCTGCACGAAATCGAAGTCATGCGAACCTACCAGCTGGTGCAGCAGGGTCTCGCGCTGGTTGAACTCGAGCAGAAACTGGCGCTCGCGGAATTCGTCACTGACTACGCTGATGCCGTCCGCGATCGAGGTCCGGTCCTTGGTGTCGCGAATGAAGAAGTTGTTCAGCGACAGCGAATGGTTTTCCCACTCGCCGCTGAAGACAGCCAGCGCGCTCATGCGGATGTCGCGCTCGGTGCGGCGGTCGGTGAAATCCTGCTGCACGCGCAGCGTGTCGATGCTATTGCCTTCGTAGGTAATGTCCCGCTCCTCGATGAAGCGGTACTTATGATCATAGGAGGCCGAGGCCAGCACGCCGAAACGGCCATAGCTGGTATCGAAGCCCTTGCCACCACTGAGGCTGCCGCCGACGTCTGCCGGCAGTTCCATGGTTTCGGGAAGGTGCACGTCGTTGAAGCTCTTGCCGAGCGCAATGCGCTCCTGTTCATTGGCGACCGACTGCAGGTTGCCGCCGGCCGCCCGGATCGGCCCCGGCAGCGCCCGGGCGCCGTTATCCTGGCCGAGGAAATCCTCGACGCTGCCGTCGTAGGTGGCACCGGTCTCCCCAGTACTCGCCGAATTGGCACCAGTAGAAACGGACAGATCGACGAACCCCGACTGCGGCACCTTGCGGGTATTCAGCGACACCAGACCCGCGCCGAATGCGCCCGGCTGATCGGCCGAATAACTTTTCTGCACCTCGATCCCGGACAGCACCCCGGCGGGAAAAAGGTCCAGCGGCACCGACTGCCGTACCGGATCGGTACTGGGCAACGGCGATCCGTTGAACTGAGCGTAGGTGTACCGCGACGGCTGGCCGCGGATGACCACGAACTTTCCCTGCTCCAGTGTCAGGCCCGACACGCGGGTCAGTGCTTCCGCCGCGTCACTGTCGCCGGTACGCGCAATCTGCTCGGCGCCCAGTACCTCGGTCACCTGCGAGGATTCGCGCTGAAGCGTGAAGGTCGACGCCACGCTGCCTTCGATAAAGGGCGCGGTCACGGTGTACTCGGCCAGCTGCACGCCGGAGGGCGCCATTTCCACGCTGGCGGTCACCGCCTTGCCGGGAATCACGCGGATGTTCTCCAGCGTCTGCGCGGCGTAGTCGGGATGCACGATGGACAGGGTGTAATTGCCGGGCGGCAGTTCCGCCTGGTACTGACCGGCCTCATTGGTGCGCATGCGGGTCTGGGTGCCGGCCACGAATATCTCGGCGCCGACGATCGGAGCACCATCTTCCACCGACACCACTTCGCCTTCCAGCAGTCCGGGCTTGAACGCGCCCACAATACGCTGCTCCTCGGTCTGGCCGGCCAGGACCGGATCGGTCCCGGAACTCTCGATAGCCACGTCTGGCTCGCGGCCGCTGCGCAGCGTCACCAGAATCTGGATGTCTTCCTCGTCAGCGGTGAGTAGATCGAGTTCGAGCAGGGTCTCGCCATCGCGTACCAGCCTGACGTCGCGGCGTCCCGCGGCAATGCGAGCGTAGATGGCGCCGGCCGGGCTGCTGGTGTCCACCGTGTCGCCATCCACCTGCATGTCCACGCCGGCCACCGGACTGCCGTCCTCGGCAAACACGAACAGCCAGACGTCGCCGCCGGTCTGGGCGAAGGCAGGGGCACACAGGCTGAGCACTGCGAACAGGGCTAGCGCACGATAGAACATGATTCGGCTCGCTGTCGGGGGCCGGCGCGTTACGCGCACAGCCAGGGATCGCTACGGCATTCCTGCATGTACTGGCGTAACTGGGTGGCCTGGCGAACCAGATCCCCCTTGGTGAGTCGGCTGAGATGCGCCTCCGCCGCATCGAACTTGCCGGCCTTGAACAACGAGTAGGCCAGGGCATAACGGATGTTCTGGTCTTCCAGCAGCCCCACGCGATTGAGCGAGGCCTGGGCACCGGCAACCTGCTCGTAGCGCTCCAGCTCCACCAGAATCGCCACGCGCTGACGCATCTTTTCCTTGGGATCCCGCACGCGGGCATTCAGGTTCAGCGCCCGGAAGAGCTGGCCGGCACGCCGGTGGAACTCGGCAGCCTCGTGCGTCAGCTCGGGGTGGACGGCAGCGGCCTTTTCGTAGACATCCGCCGCGGCCTTGCCGCGGCCGGTCTCGAAATACACCTGCGCCAGGGCCTGGGTGATCTTGGTGTTCTCGGGGAAGCGCAACTGGGCGTATTCCAGGAACGACAACGCCTCGTCGCTCTCGCCGCCCCGGTGCAGCGCCACGGCGATCGCAAGATAGTCCTCGGGTCCGCCCTCGATTTCGCCGAGATAGCGGCGACCCAGTTCCGCGGCCGACTGGTAGGTGCCCAGTTCCATCATGTAGAACACTTGGCGGCGCAGGAACTGGTGGTTGTCCGGATACCGCGCCAGGCCCGCTTCCAGTGCCCGGAACGCACCGACCGGCTGATCCAGCTTCCAGTGCGATTCGGCCCGGAGGATGTAGAGCGACGGATACTTCGACGCCGCGCTGCCCGCCTTGTCGATGGCGTCCAGGGTGTCCGCATATTCCTGTAACCGGAAGTGCGCCTGACCCAGATAGACGTAGATCACCGGCTTGTCCTGACCGGCGGTAATCGAGTCGCGGAAATCGTCTCGCGCCCCGGCGGGATCATCCCGGTTCAGGCGCGCGAGGCCGCGCAGGGTGTAGAAGCGCACCCGGTCGAGATCTTCCGCCGACGGATCGATATCGGACAGTACGGTCAGCGCACGATCGTAATAGCCGTCGCCCACCAACAGACCGGCGAGTGAGAGACGGTCCGACACGGTCAGATCGCTGGTGTCGCCGTCGGCCGGCATCTGTACCGCCGGCTCGCCGGTGCCCTCGTCCTGGGCCAGGACGGCGGGGCCGGCGATGGCCAGGGCCAGCGACAGGAACGCAGCAGTGAGCGTGGGGCGCATGGGAATCAGACTCCGCGACATCCGTTTAGCTGAGATCGAAGCTGATCCGCTGGCGCACCCAGGTCTTGACCGTTTCGCCCTTGTACTTGGCCGGGGTGAAACGCCACTGCTGGATGCCCTGCGCGGCAATCTGATCGAACACGCCGCCCGGCTCGGCGCTGAGCACCTTCACCTGTTCCACGGAACCGTTCTCGTCGACCAGCACGCTGAGCAGCACGTAACCCTCGACCCCCTCGGCACGGGCCTCGGCGGGATAGTTCATCGCACCCTGACGGATCGGCCTCGGGGCCTCGTCGACGGTGTCGCCGGTCATCACCACGTCGCGGGATTCCCCCAACAGGTCATCGCTGGCGCCGGCCACGCCGTCCATGTCCACCGCGGGAATGCCCAGATCCAGACCCGGCAGCGAGGAATCCAGACCGCGCAGCGGGTTCTGTGGCGGGTCGAGCGGATCGCGCTCGGGCGGCGGCTCCGGCTTCTGGACCACCTGCTCCGGTTCCGGCTGCTCCAGCTTCTCCACCGAGAACTCGGCGCTGGTGGTGCGATCCTCGCGATCCGGTGCCCGCGAGAACTCGTTCATCAGCACCACCAGGCTGAAGATGGAAAGCGAACCCGCCACCATGTAGGACAGGGCAATGCCGTGACGGCGTACGTGTGTTGCATTCATGTCGATAACTCCTTCTGCCGATGTGCGGAACAATCAGGTCCGGCCGCCCGCTTCATCGCGGGTGGCCACGCCCACGTCGGACGCGCCGGCCAGTCGCGCCTGATCCACCACCTCCACCAGTTTCTGCGACGGCACGTTGCCGTCGGTGACCACCAGTACCGAGCCGCTGGTGCTGACCTCGAGCAGGTCCTTGAGCCGGCTCTGGATCACCCAGGTCTGCACCGGCTGCCCGTCCAGATAGGTCTGGCCGGAGCCCTCGATGTAGATGCGCACGGCCTTGGTCGACGAGGGCTCGGCGGTGGACGCCTTGGGCCGGTCGATGTCCAGGTCCATGTCCTTGACGAAGGTCGTGCTGACCATGAAGAAGATCAGCAGGATGAAAACCATGTCGATCAGCGGCGAGATGTCGATGCCCTGCTGCTCTGCGCTTTCCCGTTGCCGGTACTTCATTGCTCGCCTCCATCGGCGCTGACCGCGAGTTCGCGGCTGCTGAGGATGTCCTTGATCTGGGCCAGTTCCATCTCGATCACCCGCTGCTTGCGGTCGAGAAAGCCCTTGATCACCAGCCCGGGAATCGCCACCGCCAGCCCCAGCTGGGTGGTGAACAGCGCCTGGGAAATGCCGGCCGCGATGCCGCCGTTGCGGGTATATAGCGCGGCGTCGTCCAGGGAACGGAAGGTCTCCATCATCCCGGTAACGGTGCCGAGCAGACCCAGCACCGGGGCCACTGCGACGATCGCGCCCACCAGCTTCCGGTAGCGCTTGATCTCCATGAAATGGTCGGCCAGCGCGTCATCCAGCCGCCGACGAAGATGCGCGCCGCCGCTGCGGGCCACGGCCAGGCCGTCACGGGCGGCCTGCTCGATGATGCCGCGGGCCTTGCCGCCCCGGCCTTCGATCTCGCGGCGCAGGACCACCCGCACGGAGATGTTGCCGCCGCGCCGCAGCACCGCCGCGCGGTAACCCAGCCCGAACCACAGCACCAGCGTGGCCAGTACCAGCCAGGGCATCACGTAGCCCCCGGCCTCATAGTAGAACTGGGCCCGCTCGAACAGGAGACCGAGCTCCATCAGGCCGGGCTCCCCGCGTGGGCCATGCGCGGCGTGGCGCCGTCACGGCCGGCGTGGTAGAGGTTGGTCACCCGCAGGGCGGCCTTCTCCATGCTGTCCTTGATGCGCTCGGCCCAGGACGACAGCACGTTGCCGACCAGCAGCGTGGGGATCGCCACCATCAGGCCCAGCTCGGTGGTGACCAGCGCAGTGGAGATGCCGCCGGAAAGCAGCTTGGGATCACCGGTGCCAAACTTGGTGATCACATCAAACGTGCTGATCATGCCGGTGACGGTGCCGAGCAGACCGAGCAGCGGGGACACCGCGGCAATCACCAGAATCATGGCGCCGAAGCGGTTCAGATGTCCGCTCTCCGCCAGGATCGACTCGGAAATGATGTCTTCCAGGTGCTCGCGCTGCCGATCCATGTTGCGCAGGGCCGAGCCCACCACGCGGGCCGCCGAGCCCTTGAACCGGCCGCAGGCCTCTAGCGCATCGTCCATGCGGCCTTCACGCACCAGCGCGCCGACCTCGCGTTCGAGCTTGCCGGTGCGGGAGCTGGCCCGGGCCAGGAAGGCGATGCGCACCAGGATCAGCAACAGGGCCACACCGGCCAGCCCCATGATGATCCAGGCGATGGTGCCGCCGCTTTCGATGTGCTCGATCACCGATTCCGCGCCGGTTCCCTCGGCACTGGTGTCCAGCGACTCGTACAGGAACAGCGGCAACACCGCCGGGCTGGCGCCCTGGGCGATCTCGCGCACGGTGTCGGTCGCGGCGTTCTCCCAGATCTTGTAGCGGCCGCCGCCGGCCGGGGCGAGCACGCCCGCGGCGTCGGGCGATACGCCGTAGGCGGCAATCCCGCCCACCTTGATCAACTGCCCGTCGATGCGGCTGCCGTCCTGGGTGAAGAAGGCGCCATCCGAGGTGCGCATCTCGCTGCGTTCGGTAATCAGTTCGCGGGCGGTAGCAAAGGTCTCGCGCACTTTCTCGTCGTCGCCAAGCTCGGCGAAATCGTCCCCGCCCAGCTTGTCGATGCCGTAGTCGGCGAGCGTGGATTCGGCCTGCGAGAAGGTGCCTTCCAGCACCTGCTGGGCATTGCTGGTCGAGCGCGTGCGCTCCTGGATCAGCTTGAGTTCCTCGCGGGCCTGGTTCTGCCGGTCCTGCACCGCCACCAGCTGGCTCTGCAGCTGATCCACGCGGCCCTTGACCTGCCCGACCTCACGCGAGGCCCGGGCTCGAAAGTCCTGGAGACTGCGCTCCAGCTGGGCCTTCTGCTCCACCAGAAACGCGAACTCGCGCTTGAACGCCTCTTCCAGGCGCTGCTCCACGCTTTCCTCCGAGGGTTCGGCTGCCGGGGCCGGTGCCGCGGGTGCGTCCGCGGACGGCGCATCGCCGGCCGGGGCGGGCTCATCCTGCGCCTGAACCGGGGCCAGCCACAGGGCCGCCGCAAGCGCGGCGAGCCGCCAACCATTGTTGATGACAGTCATTACTTCTCCCCTCGGGATTCGGCCTGGGCGATGTCGGTGGGGGTGTCGGCGGAGGCGCGGCGGATGCCGGACTCGCCGATGGCATTGGGCAGCTCGAAGAACCCGGTGCGCACCTGACGTTCGAAGGTCTGGAACAGCTCGCTGACCAGGCGGCCGCTGTCGTCGACCGGCTGGTAGCGCCACTGGTCGCCGTCGCGCACCACGTTGCCGTAGGCGCCGCCGCTGGTGCGGTAGAACATCATCACCATCCCCAGACGCGCGACGTCGGCCAGCCGCTCCTCGCCGTCGTGGCGAACGGTCTGCTGATACAGGCCGTTGTCGCCGGTCAGGCGGATCTCGTCCTCGTAGAAGGCCCACAGGGTGTTGATCGCCTTGTGCGGGGTGATCACGTCCTGTTCCACCCGGCTGCGGATCTGGTCGAGTTCCGCCAGGCGCTCGTCCCGCTTGAACGGGAGGCGGCTGTCGACCATCGATTCGGAGGCCTCGATGATGGCCATCACCACCGGCTCCAGCTGATCGGCGTCGGCACCCGCCTCTTCCGCATCCTCGCGGGCGCTGGCCATCCGGCCCTCGACCTCGTCAAGCTGCAGCTGCGCCTGCTCGAGACTGGCCTCGGCCTCGCCCCGCTGGCGCGCCAGCGCGTTCATGCGGCTGCGATGCTGGTCCTTGGCGCCGGCCAGCTCGTCGTTGAGTTCCTCCACCTCGCCGCGCAGCTCGATCAGCTGCTTCGACAGGTTGTCGATGGAGTCCTGGGCGGCGGCCGATCCGCCGGCCGCGAGCAGAATGCCGGCCAGGGTCGGACGCCAGGGTAATATCGACCACGAACGCGTCATCGGTGTCTCCCGAGATGTAGTACACCGGGGGCCGCGCCGCCGTCTAACCATGGCTCGGCGCAGTCCCCCGGGAAGCTCGGGACACAAGATGCGCGGCGAATGTTGCAATATTGTGTCGGCCGGTCATCGAGCCGCTGCCGGGCCTTTCAGAACGGACACCGGCAACCGGATCCGGTTGCCGGTTCAGCCGCCCCACCTGTCGTTTGCGCACCGCAACATGCGCGGGGCAGCTGTTATCATTGCCACCATTGCATGACGCCCGGAGCCATCTGATGACATTCGTCGTCACCGAGAACTGCATCAAGTGCAAGTACACCGACTGCGTGGAAGTCTGTCCGGTGGACTGCTTCCACGAGGGGCCCAACTTTCTGGTGATCGACCCCGAGGAATGCATCGACTGCACTCTGTGCGAACCGGAATGTCCGGTCGAGGCGATCGTGTCGGAGGACGATCTATCCGAGGATCAGCAGCATTTCCTCAAGCTCAACGAGGAGCTGTCCGCCGAATGGCCGGTGATCACCGAGATCAAGGACCCCCCCACCGACGCCAAGGAGTGGGAGGACGTCCCGGACAAGCTGAAGTACCTGGAACGCTGAGGCGCGCCCCGGCTCAGCCCTAGCTGTCGCGGCCGGTCACCTCGCGAATGATCGCCGCGATCGGCAGCCCCGCCGCCAATACCCGGCCGTCCTCGGTCACGAGGGTGGGGGTGCCGCGCAGATTCATGGTTTTCGCGGCCAGCCGGTACTGATCCGCCACCGGGTTGTCGCAGCCGGCATCCCCGCCAGTCCGTTCGCCCCGGAATGCCCGGGTCAGCGCCTGCTTGCGGTCGGTGGCACACCACACCGCCTGCGCCCGCTTGAATGCATTGGAATCGGGACCGGACAGCGGATAGAACAGGTAGCGCACCCGGATGCCAGCCGCCAGCAACCGGTCCATGCCCTCATGCAGACGCCGGCAATGGCGGCAGGCCACGTCGGTGAACACGGTCAGCGTGTGCTGCGCCTGTCGCGGCTCGTACAGGATCATGTCCTGCTCGGCGACGGTCCCGATCTTTTCCAGCCGCCAGTCACGCCGCTCGGCCTCGGCCAGATTCACCTCTTCCTGCAGATCGATCATGTCGCCATCGAACAGATAGCGGCCATCGGCGCTGATGTAGCCCACCACGCCGGACTGGGATATCTGCCACATGCCCGGCATCGGCGTCGGGGAGATGTCCGCTGCCGCCACCCCGGGGAAGCGCGACGCCACCTCGGCCCGGAAATCCGGGTCCGATAGATCACCGGCGTGCACAGGCATCGCATGGCCCGGCACGAGCAGCATCAACAGAAAAACGGCGGGAGTTCGCATCATTGCCGTGATAGACCGTGGCCAGGGATAGTCGTTCGTCGCTCAACCACGGGGGTGATGCTGACGATGCAGGTCCTGCAGCCGCGCCCGGGCGACGTGCGTGTATATCTGCGTGGTGGACAGGTCGGCGTGCCCGAGCAGCATCTGCACCGCGCGCAGGTCCGCCCCGTGGTTGAGCAAGTGGGTGGCGAAGGCGTGCCGCACCCCGTGGGGCGACAGGCCCTGACGGATCCCGGCCCGTGCGGCGTAACGCTTGATCAGATGCCAGAAGTTCTGCCGCGTCATCACCTTCCCGCGACTGGTGATGAACACGGCATCGGTACCGGGCCGGCCGTCGAGCAGGGCCGCCCGGGCCCGGTGCAGATAGGCCTGCAGCCAGTCCTGGGCGGCCTCGCCCACCGGCACCAGCCGCTCGCGCCCGCCCTTGCCCATCACCTGGACCACACCCTGGCGCAGATTCACCTGATGACGCTGCAACCCCACCAGCTCCGACACCCGCAGCCCGGTGGCGTACATCAGTTCCAGCATCGCCCGGTCGCGCAGGCCCAGGTCGGTCTGTGTATCCGGGGCGGCCAGCAGGTCGTTCACTTCGGTCTCGGTCAGCGTGTGGGGCAGACGACGACCCAGCCGCGGACTGTCGATCAGGGCAGTAGGATCGTCTTCGCGTCGACGCGCGGCCACCAGCCAGCCGTAGAAACGACGCAGACTCGACAGCAGCCGGGCGGCACTGCGGGGACTGGCGCCAGCCCGCTGGCGCCGGCCCAGGCAGTCCAGCAGATCGGCGCGCTGCGCTCCGGCCAGCCTGCCGCCGTGGCCAAGGGCCAGCGCCACCTGGCGCAGGTCCGAGCGGTAGGCCGCGAGGGTGCTGTCGGCCAGGCCGTATTCGGTCCAGAGCTGATCGAGAAATGACTCGATCAACTGCTGGTCCTCGGCGGAGAGCGCATCGGGGTGGGCCATGGCTGATGCGTATACTACGCCTCCACATCCGAGCGATCGACCGTCATGCCCGCCGCTGAATCCGCCGGACCAAGACAACGCTACGAGCAGGATCTGGCTGATCCCGATTTCCAGTCCGATCCGGCCCAGGCCGCTGCAGTCGACGCCCTGCAGGCGATTCACGATGCCCTGATCGATTCCCCGCCCAAACGCCTGCGCCGGGGCTGGACGCCGGTCAACGGCCTCTACCTGTGGGGCGGCGTGGGCCGGGGCAAGACCTACCTGATGGACCGATTCTTCGAATCGCTGCCCTTCACCCGCAAGCGGCGCAGCCATTTCCACCGCTTCATGCACCAGGTCCACCAGCGCCGGCGGCATTACAGCGACAAGCGGGATCCCCTGAAGCTGATCGCCCGGGAAATGGCCCACGACCGGGTGCTGTGCTTCGACGAATTCTTCGTCGCCGACGTGGCCGATGCGATGATCTTGGGCCGTCTGGTGACCGAACTGTTCGAACAGGGGGTGACGCTGGTGGCCACCTCCAACATCCCGCCCGACGATCTCTACGCCGGGGGCCTGCAACGTGAGCGTTTCCTGCCCGTGATCGACCGCATCCAGAAACACTGCGAGGTGATGGAGCTGGATCACGGCCTCGACTACCGCTTGCGCCAGCTGGAACGGGCCGAGATCTATCACCACCCGCTGGATGCCGATGCCGAGGACAACCTTGCCGCCTACTTCCGTGAAATGGCCGGCAGTAGCAGCGAATCCAACACCCACCTGGAAATCAACGAACGTGCGGTACCCGCGCGACGGCTCGGCAGCGACGTCGTCTGGTTCAGCTTCGACGACCTCTGCCGCGGCCCCCGCAGCGCCGAGGACTACTGCGAGATCGCCCGCTGTTTCCACACCGTGCTGGTATCCGGCATCCCGGTACTCGACAACGCCGAGAACGACCCTGCCCGGCGGCTGATCAACCTGATCGACGAGTTCTACGATCGGGGGGTCAAGCTGATCGTGTCGGCCGAGGCAGCGCCGGAGGACCTGTACACCGGCAAGCGTCTGGCCTTCGAGTTCGAACGCACCATCAGCCGCCTGCGCGAGATGGGCAGTCACGACTATCTGGCCGCTGCCCACCGGCCCTGAATACCGGCAAACGCGGAAACCGAATCATGAGTGATAACCACCCGACCGGCGACGCCTATTCCGCCCAGACCTTCTACGACGATGTCGCATTGCTGCTCGAACAGACGCTGGCCGAACAACCAGCACGGCAGGACCTGCGCCTGAAGCTGCTGGAGGTCTATGCCGCTGCCGGCAGACGGGACGCCTTCGCCGCGCATGCCCGCGCCTACAAGGCCAATCTCGACGAGGGGCTGCCCGGCGACTGGTTCAAGGTGCGCGAACTCGGCGACAGCCTCCTGTTGCCCGGACATGATTCCGACCCGAAGGCCGACCGCGAGTCTGCACCTCGCAGCAAGCGCTTCGGCGAAACCGATGCCGACACGCCGCTCGGACGCACACTGTCCGGCCTCGGCACCGACTACGAACGGTGCCGTGGCGAAACCGGCTTTCTCGACCGTTTCGACGAACAGCGGATTCGGTTGACCGGTCGCCCCCTGCCACCGTTGTACGAAGCTATCCGCCTGAGTGCCGAGAATGGCGGCGCCCGGCTGTTTCTGGCACGCAACGCCGCCAACGACCTGATCGACCAGAAACTCGCCAATGCCCTGCTGCAGGGTCTGCTGGCGGTCCAGACCAGACGCCGGGAACTGGTGGCGGCCACCCGCTCGGGGGTCCACGGCGTGGCAGTGGCAAGCGTTGCTGCATTCCTGGGCCTGGCTTGCCGGTTGCACATTCGCGACGGCGACGGACAGACCAGCCAGGCCCGGCTGGAACAGGCTGAGCAGCTTGGGGCGGTTATCATCTCGCATCGCGCCGGCATTCACGGCAGACAGACCGGTACCCGGGCGGCGGCCGCGGCGGCCCTCAACGAACTTCGCGAACTGGCGACCGCCGACTGGCTGAAAGATCCGGATCAGCGCCTGCTGGTGAACGGCCTGGCCGCCGGCCCGGCCCCCTTCCCTTCAATGCTGCGCGATGCCCACGCCGGCCCCGGACGGGCCCTGCGCCGGGAACTCATCCGCCAGACCCGTCACCTGCCGGATGCCGTTGCCGCGCCGCTCGACCACGGCCTGGATGCCTTCAATCTGTTCGTGCCCTTCCTCGGCTATCAGGCCACGACCCTGATCGGAGCGGAACAGCCGGCAGCCACGACGAAATCCCCCGAGCCGGACCACCCGCCTGACCGGCGCCGGGTTCACTACAGTACCGACCAGGTTGCCGCGGCCGAGCGCATCCTCCACGCCCCCGGTCACGCCAACACCCAGCGCGAGCACGCCTGGCTGCGGGCCACCGGTCGGGTGGACTATCAGATGGTTGCGGAGGAGGACGTCGACCGGGCCGCCGAGGCGCTGGCCCGTCTGGAGGGGTTCGTCGTATCAAGGCGTTCGGCCCGGGCTCTGGCCACCGGGCTGACGGCCGCCCGCGACAACCCGCGGGACCGGGCAGTCGCAGTGCTGATCGAGAACGGCCTCCGCACCGACGGCAGCCGAGACTGATTGCGTCAGTCGCGGCGCGCGAGCGAGTGATAGCGCTGCCAGGTCTCGCGATAGGCGGCGACCTCGCGATCCCAGCGCGCCCGGTCCCAGCCCAGTTCGCCCCGACAGAGCGTTTCCACCGCCGGCAACACCGCCTCGCCCCCGGATGACAGCAACAGGCCCAGGCGGGTACGGCGCAGCAGCAGATCATCCAGGTGTTCCACCCCCTCATGGCGCAACGCCCAGCGCAGCTCCGCCCAGGTGAAGGGCGTGTCGCCGACCGTCGCCGGTTCCTCCAGCGCCCGCACGCCGGCCGCGTGGGGGCCGTAACGACCGGCCAGCCTATCCCCGCCGCCGGAGAGAATGGCGGCATCGGCGGACAGTCCTGCCAGCGCGGGTAGCCGGTCCGTCAGCGTGGCCAGCACCTCGCGGGCGGTGACCCGGTAGGTGGTGAGCTTGCCCCCGGTGACGTTGACCAGCCCCTGTTCGGCCCAGATGGCGCTGTCGCGCGAGGCCTCGCCGGGATTGTCCGCCGCGCCGGCCACCACCGGCCGCACCCCCGAGAAACTGCTGACCGCCCGGTCGCGGGCAAGCCCCAGACCGGGCACGTAACGGTCCACCGCCGCCATGATGTAGTCACCCTCGGCGTCGGTCATGCGGGGTGGGGTGTCGGGAAAATCGGCATGATCGAGATCGGTGGTACCCACCAGCGTGGCCCCGCACCAGGGCACCGCGAACATCGGCCGGCCGTCGTCGGGATGAAACAACATCACCGCCCGTTCCAGCGGCCAGTCGGTCCGGCGGAACACCAGATGACTGCCGCGCAGCGGGCGCAGCCGTGGCGCACCATCCAGCTGTCGCCGCAGCCGATCGCTCCAGGGTCCAGTGGCATTGATCACGGCGGTGGCCATGACATCGGTCCGGCGATCCGTGATCCGGTCGTGCAGACTCACCCCGCAGACCTGCCCCTGCCCGTCACGACAGAGGGCGTCGACCCGGGCGTAATGCAGCGCCTTCCCGCCGTCGGCCAGCGCTTCGCCGATCACCCGCAGCACCAGCCGCACGTCGTCGGTGCGGGCATCGGGATAGACGAAGGCGCCGCGCAGCCCGTCCGTGGCCAGATAGGGCAACTCGTTGATCACCGCATCCCGGCCGCGGTAATGGGCATGCCAGCGGCCGGCCATCAGATCGTAGACCGCCAGCCCCAGCCGCGTGACCAGCCGGCCGGGCCGGTGGCCGGCATAGACCGGCATCAGGAAGTCCATCGGCTCCACCAGGCCCGGCGCAGCGTCGAGCAGGGCCTGGCGTTCGTGCAGGGATTCACGGGTGAGCCGCCACTCGCCGTTGGCCAGATAGCGCAGCCCGCCGTGGACCAGCTTGGTCGACCAGCTGGAGGTGCCGCTGGCGAAGTCGTTCTGCTCTACCAGCAGCGCGCGCAGGCCCGCCCGGGCGGCTTCCCGCAGGATGCCGGCGCCGGTAATGCCGCCGCCGATGACGATCAGATCCCAGGGACGATCGATCTCCGACCAGAGCCGGTCGCGCCAGTCCGCGTGGTGGAACATCGGCCGCGTCAGCGGCCCGGCTCTTCGGGCACCAGCGCCGCCAGATCCCGGACCGCTACAGCCAGATGCTCGAAGCCGGGCTGCTCGGTGCCGCGCAGATCGACCAGACGCTGCTGCACGAACGCGGCCCGACTGCCCGGGGCATTCAGCCAAGCGTCGACATCGGGTTCACCCTGGTCAGTTTTGATCAGGATGTCTGCAACCAGCCGGGCATGGGCCCGGTAGCAGTCATCGCGCAGGCTGGCCCGGGCCAGCGCCTGCCAGCGACCCTCGGCGGCCAGTCCCTGGATCGTCTGCTGCAGCCACTGCAGCGACAGGGTTTCCCCCACCCGGAAGTAAACCGACGCCACGCGGTCCGGTTCGGCGTCGCAGCGCCGGGCGATGCCCAGCATGTCGAACAGCCCGCCGGCGTTGTCGACGGCCGCCAGCTGTCCCGCCAGGGCCGACGGCACGCCCTCGGCTTCCAGCGCCTCGGTGCGGGCCCGGTAGTGCGCCTCGTAGGCCCCGACAAACCGGGCCGGCAGATCGGCCAGCAGCTGTCGAGCGGGCGCCCGGTTGGCGTCCAGCCAGGCAGCCATGTCGGTCTGGCCCTCGGTGCGAGCCAGCAGCCAGCCCACGGCGTGCTTGAGCAGGCCGGTGATTCGCTTGAGCAACCGGTACTGGCAGTCGGTGGTGACCTGATTGTCCAGCGCCTCCACCGCCTCGAACAGGGATTCGCTGTCCAGCGCCTCGGCCGCCAGCAGATAGGCCCGGACCACCGCGGCACGATCCACACCGCGCTCGGCGGCCAGCCGGTGCGCCAGGGCGATGCCCATGCGGTCGACCAGCTGGTTGGTGGCCAGGGTGGCGATGATTTCCCGCCGCAACCGGTGCCCGCGCACCGCCGCCGCATGCTCGTCGCGCAGGCGCGGCGGGAAACCCGACAACAGCAGCTGTGCCAGCTGCGGCTGGTCCGGCAGGTCGCTGTCCAGCACGTCCGCGAACAGCGCAATCTTGGCATAGGACACCAGCACCGCCAGCTCCGGCCGGGTCAGGCCGAGGCCGTCGCGGATGCGGTCATCGATCACGTCGTCACCCGGCAGCCCCTCGATCGCGCGATCCAGCAGGCCGTCACGCTCGAGCATGCGCATCATGTTGACGTGCTCGTCCAGGCGGGCGGCGGCGTCGGATTCCAGCAGGCTGATCAGCTGCGTCTGCAGATAGTTGGTGCGCAGCACCAGCTGCGCCACGTCCTCGGTCATCGATTCCAGCAGGGCGTTGCGCGCCTGGCGTTCCAGTTCGCCGGCGGCCTCCAGTGGGCCCAGGGCAATCTTGATGTTCACCTCCAGATCGGAGGAATCCACCCCGCCGGAGTTGTCGATGGCATCGGTGTTGATGCGGCCGCCGACCAGCGCGTACTCGATGCGCCCGGCCTGGGTCAGGCCCAGATTGCCGCCCTCGCCCACCACCCGGCAGCGCAGTTCACGGCCGTCCACCCGCAGGGCGTCGTTGGCCCGGTCTCCGACCTGGGCGTGGGATTCCGTGCGGGCCTTGACGTAGGTGCCGATGCCGCCGTTCCAGAGCAGATCCACCGGCGCGGCCAGCAGGGCATGAATCAGCTGGTTGGGCGCATACGCCTTGTGTTCGATACCGAGTACGGCGCAGGCGGCTTCCGAGGGCGCCACGGATTTCTCGCTGCGTTCGAACACGGCGCCACCCGCGGAGATCACGCTGGTGTCGTAGGCGTCCCAGCCCGAGGCCGCGGCCGTGAACAGGCGCTCGCGCTCGGCGTAGCTGCGCTCGATGTCCGGATCGGGGTCGAGAAAGATGTGGCGATGGTTGAACGCCGCCAGCAGCCGTATCTGCCGGGACAGCAGCATGCCGTTACCGAACACGTCGCCACCCATGTCGCCGATCGCGACCACCGTGAACGGTTCGTTCTGGATATCGGATCCCAGTTCCCGGAAGTGCCGCCGCACCCCCTCCCAGGCGCCGCGCGCCGTGATGCCCATCACCTTGTGGTCATAGCCGGCGGAGCCGCCGGAGGCGAAGGCATCATCCAGCCAGAAGCCGTACTCGGCGGAAATCTCGTTGGCCAGATCGGAAAACGTCGCGGTGCCCTTATCCGCGGCCACCACCAGATAGGGATCGTCGCCGTCATGGCGCACCACCGCCGGCGGCGGCACCACCTCGCTGCCGTGGTTGTTGTCGGTGATGTCGAGCAGTGCGCTGATGAAGGTGCGATAGGCCGCCCGACCCTTGTTCTGACGGGTATCCCGGTCATCGTCGGGCGACTCGTTCTTCACCACGAAACCACCCTTGGCCCCGACCGGCACGATCACCGCGTTCTTGACCACCTGGGCCTTCATCAGCCCCAGCACCTCGGTGCGGAAATCCTCCCGCCGGTCCGACCAGCGCAGGCCGCCCCGCGCCACCCGGCCGGCGCGCAGATGAATCCCCTCCACCGTGGGCGCATAGACAAAGGCCTCGAACATCGGCCGCGGTTCCGGCAGTTCCGGCAGCCGCTGCGGATCCAGCTTGAGGCTGATCGCGGTCCGCGGGCGGCCCTGATCGTCACGCTGGAAATAATTGGTGCGAAGCGTGGCCAGCACCACCGCCAGGCAGGCGCGCAGCACCCGGTCGGCGTCCAGGCTGACCACGGCGTCCAGCCCCGCGTGGATGGTCTCGACATGGACCAGTTCGCGCGAGCGCCGATCGGCCAGGTCGGGCTCGCAGCGGTCGTGGAACAGCCCCACCAGGGCGGTGGCCAGATCCGGGTGTTCCGCCAGACGCTGCTCGATGCCATCCAGGCTGTAGGGCAGCGGCGTCTGGCGCAGATAACGGGTGATAGTACGCAGCAGCGCCACGCCACGTGCCGCCAGCCCGGCAGTCAGCACCAGCCTGTTGAGGCTGTCGTCCTCGGCACGGCCGGCCCAGACCTCGGCAAAGGCGCTTTCCAGCCGCGCGATGTCGTCGTCGCCGAGCACGGCGGCAAGTGGCCGGATCTCGAAGTCGTGAATCCAGGCCGGATCAGCCCCGGCCGGACGCACGGTGAAGGGGCGCTGGCGGGTTACCTGCAGGCCGAAATTCTGCAACACCGGCAGCATCTCGGACAGCGGGGTTTCCGCGCCACGGCCGTAAAGCCGCACCGCCATCACGCCATCGCGGCGGATCAGCCGCAACCGCGGCTGGTCATCGGCCAGTGTCTGGAGTTCCCGCGCATCAGCCACTGCCCGGGCTGCCTCGTGGCGTTCCTGATAAGCCGCGGAGAATGCCTCGGCATAGGCGGCCAGCGCCTCGGGCGCGTCCGGGTCGTCGGCCAGCGCGGCGCGGAAGGCGTCCGGCCAGCGGCGGATGGCACGCAGCAACTCGTTTTCCATGACCGCCACGTCGGGGTGGTGATCGGTCCCCGGCGGCGTGGCCACGCTGAAATGCATCCGCACCAGGCCCCCACGCAGGAACTGCGACCAGGAATCACGGGGCTCCCCTCCGAGCATTTCGGCCAGCCGCCTGCCGATGCGGTGGCGCACATCCACCGAATATCGCTCGCGCGGCAGATGCACCATGCAGGAGAAGAAGCGGCCGTAACGGTCACGGCGCAGAAACAGCCGCATGCGCTGGGATTCACGCAGCGCCAGCATGCCCATCGCGGTGCGATAGAGTTCTTCCTCGCCGCTCTGGAACAGCTCGTCGCGCGGATAGGTTTCCAGCAGATAGTGCAGCGTCTTGGCGGCATGGCTGCGGGGCCGCAGCGCGGCGCGGGCGACCACCCCGCGTACCTTGCGCCGGAGCATGGGAATCTCGCGCGGGCTGGCCGCATAGGCGTCGCCGGAAAACAGCCCCAGAAACCGATGGGCGCCGATCACGTTGCCGGCATCATCCAGACGCTTGACCGTCACCACATCCATGATGTCGGCATGGTGCAGCCAGCTGGCGGTATTGGATTTGGTGACCACCACCGGACGGGTGGACATGGCGTGCTTGTCCAGTTCGGCGGACGGAGCCAGGTAACCGTCCGGGTCCAGCCCGGGACGATCCTCCCGCAGCAGACCGAGGCTGGAATCCGGCACCGTGGTCAGCCCGTCATCCGGCCCCGCCGCGCGCTGCCGATAGCCAAGAAAGGTGAAATGGTTGTCGCCCAGCCAGCGCAGAAAGGCCTCGGCCTCGCTGCGTTCCTCGGCGTCCGCGCCGGCGGGGGCCCGGGCGGTGTCGTCGATCGCCTGCTGCAGCGCGCGGCGCATGGCAGTGAAGTCGTCCACCACCACCCGCAGGTCATCCAGGATCACCGGCAACCGCGCGCTCAGCGCGTTTTCATCGTAATCCGGTTCGGCCTCGAACTGCAGGTGGATGAAGGATTCCTCATCACCGTGGATGTCGCTGTCGGCCGGCCCCAGCACCCTCACGCAACGGTGTTCGGCATCACGGGATACCCGCAGCACCGGGTGCAGCAACCAGTCCGGCACGCCGCCGGCGGCGCGTACGGCCATGCCGAGGCTGTCGACCAGAAACGGCATGTCCGCGGCCACCGTTGCCACCGCCCGGGTCCGGTCGCCGGCCGGATAGTCGGGGCGGTAGACCTCGATGCAGGCCTGCTGTGGCGTACGGGGATCGGCCAGCCGACGGTGGCGCCGCGCGATGGCCAGCAGGGCCTCCGCCGAGCGTTCGTGGAGATGTCCGGGATGAGCATCGCCGAGATAGGCGCGCAGGAAAGCTGCAAAATCGGGCGGATCATCCGGTGCGGGTGCTGCCTCGGCAGCCCGAACAAGGTTTTCGATATCAGCGGGCTGGGACAGATCCACGGCGACCCCGGTCGAGACAACTTGCCGCCAGCCTAGCGCCGCCCGGACGCCGGGCCAACCCGAGCCATTGAATCAGGCCGCGCGCCCCGGTTCTGCCATCCCGGTCGCGTCAGCGCGCGGCGGCGGCGTGATCGGCCTGGGTCTCCGGTGCGGCCGCCTGGAATGCGGCCATGGTGAGACAGCTGCGGTACACGCGCCGCAGACAGGGGTAACTACTCAGGTCCACGCCATAGCGCTCGGCCAGACTCACCTGCGGCACCAGACAGACATCCGCCAGGCTGGCCCGGTCGCCGAAGCAGTAGGCCCCGTCATGATCGGTACCCGCGAGAATCGACTCCATCGGCGCAAAGGCCTTGTGCAGCCAGTGCACGAACCAGCGGCTGCGTTGCTCGTAGTCGAGCTTCATCTCGTCGCGCAGATAACGCAGCGTGCGCAGGTTGTTCAGTGGATGCGTGTCGGCCACGGCGATCTGGGCAAACGACCGGATACGCGCGCGCAATTCGATGCCCTCGGGCAGCAGCGGGCGCTCGGGGTAGCGTTCCTCCAGGTACTCGAGGATGGCCGAGGACTGGGTAATCAGCAGATTCTCGTCCACCACCAGCGCCGGAATCAGGCCCTGGGGGTTCAGGTTCAGATAGGTCAGGCGCTCGGCCGGGGCATTGCCCACATCGAGAAAGATGGACTTGTAGCTGACGCCCTTGATGTTGAGCGCGATGCGCACGCGGTGGGCCGACACACTGCGGTAGTGGGTGTAGAGCTGAAGCATGACCGGATTATTGCGGCAATCGTGGGGCCGGAAGTATACGCGCTACCACAACCACGCCGCGCCCCGGACCCCGCTGGCATCGCCGTGTGCGGCCGGGCGGACGGTCGTCACCACCTGGTCCGCGAACACGAACGGCGCCCACAGCGCCGGCAGATGGTCGTACAGCCGCGACACCTGCGACAACCCGCCACCGATCACGATCACAGCCGGGTCCAGCAGGTTGATCACGCCCGCCAGGGCCCGCCCCAGCCGGTGCTCGTAATCGGCCAGCACGGTTTCCGCCAGCGCCTCACCCTGCCCGGCCCGGGCCACGATCTCGCGGGCATCCAGCTCGGCCCCGCCGCGTTGGTGATAATCGGCGGCCAGCGCCGGCCCGGACAACCACGTTTCCAGGCAGCCGGTCCGCCCGCACCAGCAGACCGGTCCCGGCCACTCGGATGGATCCCGCGCCCAGGGCAGCGGATTGTGTCCCCACTCGCCGGCGATGCCGTTGGCCCCGGCCAGCAGCTGCCCGCGGTAGACGAAGCCCCCGCCCACGCCGGTGCCGAGAATCACGGCGAACACGCTGTCGGCACCTGCCCCGGCACCGTCGGCGGCCTCGGAGACGGCCAGACAATCGGCGTCATTGGCCAGTCGTACCGGCCGGCTCAGGGCCGCCTCCAGATCCCGCCCCAGCCGCTGCCCGTTGAGGCAGACGGAGTTGGCGTTGCGGATCAGACCGGTGGCCGGCGACACCGAGCCGGGCGTGCCAACGCCCACGCTGAGTTCACCGGTGCCGACCTCGCGCTCCAGCGCGGCAACCAGATCGCGAATGGCGATGACGGTGCCGCGATAATCGCCAACCGGCGTGGCGACCCGCCGTTCGACCGCCACCGTGCCATCGGCATCAAGCACCACGCCGGCAATTTTGGTCCCACCTAGGTCTACTCCTATACGCACCCTATTCGTATTGCTGTTTTTCATTTTGAACAGATGACATGGGATACACGATTGGCCATACGAGCGAGCACTCCGCCATGCTCAGGTCAGGACCCTCAGCTGAGCATTGCACCAAGCCAGCATCACCGATCAGCACTCCAGCGCGCTACTGCCCAAATGCCCGCGAAACCCGCGGCCGTCCACGCGAGGGGAAACCGCGTCGACGAAATGCTGACCACTGGGACCAGATGCGAGACAGGCCCGATTTTCTCGAGCGCACCCTCTGCCGCGCGATGGAGATGTGTGACATGGTGCCCAGAAGGTCATTACGAGAGCCGGTACATTCATGGGAGCGCCCCTCCTTGCGTCCCCGTTCCGTCCGTTCTTCCTTGCCACCGCGATATATGCGGCCGCAACAATTTTTGCGTGGATAGGCCACTTGTTTACTGGATGGCCAATCCCGCTGGGTGAAAATCCCGTGCGCTGGCATGCACACGAAATGCTGTTCGGCTTCCTGCCGGCGGCGATCACCGGCTTCCTGCTCACTGCCATGACCAACTGGACCGGCGCGCTGCCGCTACGTGACCGAGGACTGCTTGCGCTGGTAATGCTCTGGCTAGCGGGACGCGTGGCAATGTGGTGCGCCGGCTGGTGGCCGGCTTGGTCGGTGGCCGCGATCGATATCGCTTACCTGCCGGTCCTGGCGCTTTACGCCGGCGGGGTCCTGCTGCGTTACGGCAACCGGCGCAATCTGTTTCTCGTCGGCGTCCTGGGTCTCTTCGCCCTGGCCAATGTGTTGTTCCACCTGCAGTCCTTGGACGTAGTGGAAAGCACGGTGCTCGGCGAGCGCATGGCCATGAACCTGATCACACTATTGATGGTCGTGATCGCCGGCCGCATCACGCCCGCGTTCACGGGCAACTGGCTGAGCATGCACGGCCTCGACCCGACGGTAGTGCAAACAGTCCCAGCCCTGGACCGCGCCGCCATCGCCGCGACCGCCCTCATGATCCCGATTGATTTCGCTGTCGGCCCGGTTCTGACCGGCTCCCTGATGGCGCTGCTGGCATGCGCCCTCAACGGTGCCCGCCTGGTGCTCTGGGGCGGCTGGCACATACGGCATGAGCCCCTGCTCTGGATCTTGCACCTAGGGTACGCCTGGATCGTGCTGGCACTGCTGCTCAAGGGCCTGCAACCGTTCACTGCGGGGATCCCGCCTACGGCTTGGCTGCACGCCATAGGCGCCGGCGCAGCCGGCACCCTGATCATGGGCGTTATGACCCGGGTCTCGCTAGGGCATACCGGTCGCTGCCTGGCGCTGCCTCGGTTCGGGGTGACCATGTACGTCGCGGTCCTCGCGGCCGGCACGCTGCGTGTGGCCGCAGCCATAGGGGCGATCGATTACCGCGCTGGGCTCACTGCCAGCGCCGTTGCCTGGATCGCGGCGTTCGCGCTTTTCGCGGCCGTCTACTGGCCCATCCTGTCGCGGCCGCGCGCCGACGGCCGGCCCGGCTGAGGACTTAATTCGGGCTGCAGGCTTCGAGATCGCCTCTCTGACCGCGCGAGGCATCGCGCTCCAGCTTTATTGCCTTAAAGAAGTATTTTTGATACTCTTTTAAAATATTCAATGCTGGAGCATCTGCCATGCCGAGCGCGATCCTGGAAAAGCTCAGAAGGGAGCGCAGCAGAAAGCTGGGACTGCTCAACATTCTGGAGCGTCAGCTGTGCGGCATACGCGGCGGCGACACGCCGGACTACGAATTGATGCTACAGATCCTCCTCCATCTCGGCGGCCGGCCGGGCGGGCAGTACAGTCCGCTGGAGGAAGCCCTGCTCAATCACGTGGCGGCGCTTTGCCCGGACCTCAACTTGTCCGCAACCCGGCTCGCGCGCCGCCATCGCCATCTGCAGCGCCGCGGCGAGACGCTCTCCGAAACCGTCGCCCAGGTCCTGGACGGACATCTGGTATCACGCGCCAGGCTGGTACGTGCCGGAAGGCGGTATACCGATGCCTGCGGCGAGCACCTCCGCGACGAGGAAGACAACCTCTTCACACCCCTGGCGGAAAACCTCACAACCGCCGACTGGCACGCGCTGGAGGCGGCGCTTGCTCCGCTGGCGGCGGCCCTCGGGGAAGACGTTCCCGAGTACGAGGCCCTGGCAGATCGACTGACGGCCGAAGGCGCCGGGACATGGCCGTGGCGCGTGGCCGAGGACCAGAGCTGCCCGGTGTGCTCGCAGGCGTAGGCACCCACTATGACTTACGTCGTCACCGACAACTGCATCAAGTGCAAGTACACCGACTGCGTGGAGGTCTGTCCCGTCGACTGCTTTCACGAAGGACCGAACTTCCTGGCGATCGACCCCGAGGAGTGCATCGACTGCAGCCTCTGCGTCCCCGAGTGCCCGGCCGAGGCGATCTACGCCGAGGAAGACCTGCCGCCGGATCAGGAACACTTCCTGGCGATCAACGCGGAGCTGGCGCCACAGTGGCCGGTGCTTACCGAGAAAAAGCCGGCGCCCGCGGACGCGGACGAATGGAACGGAGTGCCCGACAAGCTGCCGTTGCTCGAACGGTAGACCGACTACCCACACCCCCAACAGAAACGAGGAGCGCCGCATGACGGTCGCCGAATCCCTGCAAGCGCTGCGGGAGAAGATCGAGAGCCGCAATCCCGCCGAGCCGGAATTCCAGCAGGCGGTGAACCTCGTGCTGGACAATCTTGGCCCGGTCGTGACCCGGCATCCGGAGTACGCCGACGCCAAGTTGCTGGAACGCATCTGCGAGCCGGAGCGGCAGATCATATTCCGGGTGCCCTGGGTCGACGACGCCGGAGAGGTGCACATCAACCGTGGGTTCCGGGTCGAGTTCAATTCCGCCCTGGGGCCGTACAAGGGCGGCTTGCGGTTTCACCCCTCGGTCGGCCTCGGCGTCGTCAAATTCCTGGGATTCGAGCAAATCTTCAAGAACTCACTGACCGGCCTGCCGATCGGGGGCGGCAAGGGCGGCTCGGATTTCGATCCCAAGGGCAAGTCCGACGCCGAAATCATGTTCTTCTGCCAGTCGTTCATGACCGAGCTCTACCGGCACATCGGCGAATACACGGACGTGCCGGCCGGTGACATCGGCGTCGGCACGCGCGAGATCGGCTTCCTGTTCGGGCAGTACAAGCGCATCACCAACCGCTACGAGTCCGGCGCCCTGACCGGCAAGGGCCTGGTCTGGGGCGGCGCGCGGGTGCGTACCGAAGCGACCGGATACGGCACCGCCTACTTCGTCGAGGAAATGCTGGCGGCCAACGGCTCGGGGCTGGACGGACGGCAGGTAATCGTCTCCGGCTCGGGTAACGTCGCCATCTACGCCATCAAGAAGGTGCAGGCCCTCGGCGGCCGGGTGGTGGCCTGCTCGGATTCGAGCGGCTACGTATTCGACCGCGCGGGCATCGACGTCGAGCTGCTGCGCCAGGTCAAGGAAGTCGAGCGCGGCGGGATTGCCGTGTACGCCGAGCGCCGCGGTGCGGTGGCATCCTATGCTCCCGGGAAACCGGTGTGGGAAGTGCCATGCGAGGTTGCCCTACCCTGCGCCACTCAGAATGAGCTGGACACCAGCGCGGCCAAGCAACTGATCGAGTCTGGCGTTATCGCCGTGGCCGAGGGCGCCAATATGCCATGTACCCCCGAGGCCGTGCGGCTGCTGCGCGACGCCGGCGTGCTGTTCGGTCCCGGCAAGGCGGCGAACGCCGGAGGCGTAGCGACCAGCGCCCTGGAAATGCAGCAAAACGCCTCGCGCGATTCCTGGACATTCGAATACAGCGAGCAGCGTCTGCGCGAGATCATGCGCGACATCCATGCATCCTGCTTTGAAACAGCCGGCAAGTACGGTCGCCCGGGCGACTATGCGCTCGGGGCGAATGTCGCCGGTTTTTGCCGGGTGGCGGACGCGATGCTTGCGCTCGGCGTTATCTAAGCACTAGCCGCTACCGGCGGGCCGCGGCACAGCATAACCACAATCGGAGAACCCGAATCGTGAAGCTGACTCTCTACACCGACTACTCACTGCGCGTGCTCATGTATCTCGGCGTGCGTGACCGCGGCCGCGCCACGATCTCCGAGATTGCATCCAGCTACGGCATCTCGCGCAACCACATCATGAAGGTGGTTTACGAGCTGGGGCGGCTGGGCTACATCGAAACAGTGCGCGGCAAGTACGGCGGCATCCAGCTGGGACGACATCCGGAGGAAATCAATGTTGGCGAGGTGGTGCGGCACACTGAGAGCGGGTTCGATCTGGTGGAATGCTTCGGACCGAACAACACCTGCTGCCTTACACCGGTGTGCGTGCTCCGCGGCGCACTTGACGAGGCATTGCAGGCATTCATCGGCCGGCTCGACCGCTACACACTGGCCGATCTGATCGCACCCCGAAACAGCCTTCTCAAAGCGTTGGCAATGGCCTGAGCATTAGAGATCGTCGGTCATGGCCGCCGCGTCCAAGCCCGCACGATCGAGCACCGTAATCTCTCGACCGTTGACCCCGATAAGCCTCCGATCCTTGAACCGCCGCAGCAGGCGCGAGAGAGTCTCCGGCTGCAGCGACAGGCGCGCGGCGATCACGTTCTTAGCCAACGTCAGCCGGATCACATCGCGTTCCGTGTCGTGCGTGGAGGTCTCCCGCAGCAGGAAATTGGCCAGGCGCAGCGCACCATTCTGGAGCGACAGAGCCTCGATCTCGGCCACCCGCTCGCGCAGCCGCATGCTCATGCGCCAGCATCCCGAAGCAGCCGTGAGTGGACGCCACCAGCGTCTGGCGCAGCAGTTCCGTGGGAACCCCTGCCAGCTCGGCCGGCTCTATGGCCGAGGTGTTAACCGGGTAGCTGTGATCCGGCATGAACATTACGGCCTCCGCGAAGCTATCGCCCGGCCCGGCGAGATGGATAATCTTCTCGTTGCCATCGCGGCCGATCCGGAACAGCTTGACCTGGCCGGAGCGCACTAGATAGAAGCGATCCGCAGGCTCGCCTTGCTCGAACCGTGTTTCGTTGCGCTGCAGCCGGACCACACGGGTGCCCGCCAGCACCCTCGCCAGCAGGTCGTCGTCCAGCACCTCGAGCACCGGATGCCGCCGCAGCTCCAATTCGCTCGGCGGGTCTGTTTTTGCCGCCGTCATGATTATCCTTTGGTTTGACCGGGATCAAGGCAAAGAATCTGCAAGCCCAGCAAGTATTGCAATACGCACGCCCACGAAAGAACAGACTGACATGGCGAACTGGTACCCGTTTCTCATGCTTACCCACCTGGTCACTGTGGCGCTGACGCTGGCTCTGTTCCTGCTGCGCGGCTGGTGGCTGCTGCGCGACTCTCCGCGGCTCGAGAACGGGTGGGTGCGTATCGTGCCGCACATCAACGATACGCTGCTGCTGGCCAGCGCCGTCGGCCTGATGATTATCGTGCACCAATATCCGTTCGTGAACAGCTGGCTTACAGGCAAGGTGCTGGCGCTGGCCGCCTATATCTTTCTGGGGAGCATCGCGCTCAAGCACGGCTCGACCAGACGCGTGCGCATCGCCGCTTTCGTCGCCGCCCTGGTTGTGTTCGGCTACATCGTGGTAACGGCGATCACCCGGAACCCGATGGTACCGCTGACGCCGATCAACGCGACCTGAGGCGACTTCATTCCATGCGCCGCCACCGCCCGACTCTTCCAAGGCTGATCGACGACGGCGCCGCACAGCTGTTTCCAGGCTATTTTGCCGTGGTCATGGCTACCGGGGCGCTATCCATCGCCGCGCACTTGCTGGCAATGGGCTGGCTGGCCTGGCCGCTGCTGGTGGCTGGCACTCTCACCTACGCCGTTCTGTGTGTCCTTACCCTGATCCTGCGCACAACGCCCGGCGGCGTGCCGGCCGATTTTCTGCCGCTCCTGAAGGGCTTCACGCTGTTTTTTGGGCTGCCGAAACCTGGTGGATACCGCTGCGTATCGGCCTGACCGCGTGGCGCCATCTTGCCGCGCGACACCCGCTGGCCTACGGCCCTCAGCTCTGGGGCATGGTCTTCCCCCTGGCGATGTACACCACCGGGACGCTGCGGCTGTCCGATGCACTCGCGCTGCCGTTCCTGACCCTGATCCCGCAGGTGACCGTCTGGGTGGCACTGATCGCCTGGCTGGGCACTACCACTGCCATGTGCTTGCATCTCGTGCGCCGGTACCGGCCAACTGCCGATATCACAACGGAGCGCTGGCCCTGACGGACAACAAACGCCTTGATCCGGATCAATCGCACCGAGGATGGTGAGGGATAGCATCCGCTAGTGACAGCGCCGATCGATGCATGCGACTGTGAACCGGAAAGGGAGGGGCAATACTATGAGCCAGGCCGGCCTGCCGACTCCAGAGGGACGAACCAGTGCACGGATGCTGGGCGTGACCACCTTCGCGTGGAGCGCCTGCTTTGCGGCCTGGACCATCTTTTCGATACTCGGCGTTCGCATCCAGTCCGAGCTGGGGCTTTCGGAGGCGGAGTACGGTCTGCTGATCTCCGCGCCGATACTGACCGGTGCTATCGCCCGCCTGCCGCTGGGCATCCTGGCCGAACGTTTCGGCGGCCGCTGGGTCACGCTCGCCGCCATGCTGGTCAGCGCAGCGGCCACCTGGCTGTTGGCCTCCGCCGTCACTTACGGGCAATTCATCCTCGCAGCGCTGGCGCTTGGCCTATCGGGCGCGGTCTTCATTACCGGTATCAGCTTTGTCGCTAGGTGGTATCCGCGCGAGCGACACGGGACCGCCTTCGGATTGTTCGGCATCGGGCAGGTTGGCGCGGCCGCCACCAATTTCGGCGCGCCCATTCTGGTCTCCGCCCTCGGATGGGAGGACACCGCCCGCGTCTACGCCATAACCTTGCTGGCGGTTGCGGTCCTGTTCTGGTTGTTTACCCAGGAGGACCCCGTGACCGTGGAGCGCCGCCGCACAGGCGCCGGCGGCACCTCGTTCGCAAAGCAGATCCAGCCCCTGCGCTACCTGCGCGTCTGGCGCTTCGCGCTCTACTACTTCTTTGTATTCGGTGCCTTCGTCGCCCTGGCCTCCTGGCTGCCGCGCTACTACACCGGCGTCTATGGTCTGGAGCTGGGAACAGCCGGCATGCTCACAGCCATCTTCTCTTTCTCCGCCGCAGTGTTCCGGGCCCTTGGCGGCTGGCTGTCCGATCGCTGGGGTGCGCGCCGGGTGATGTACATCACCTTCATCATTTCTCTAGCCTGTCTATTCCTACTCTCCTACCCGCCGACCACATACATCGTGGAGGGGAAAAGCGGTTTGATCGAGTTTCGGCTGGCAGCGCCGCTCAGCGGCTTTGTCGCGGTTACCTTCCTGCTTGGGTTCGTGATGTCGCTAGGGATGGCGGCCGTATACAAGCACATCCCCGTGTACTACCCGGAGAATGTCGGCTCAGTCGGCGGCATGGTCGGAATGATCGGCGGTCTAGGCGGTTTTTTTCTTCCGATCGCCTTTGGCGCGCTAACCGATCTCACCAATATCTGGCAGACGGCGTTCATGGCGCTGTTCGCCGTCGTTGCCGTGAACCTGACCTGGATGCACTTCGCAATCCAAGGCATGGAGCGTCGAATCCTCCCAGATCTCGACCAACTGCAATATCTGCCGGAAGGCATCCCGTTAGGCCAGGAGCCTGACACTGCGCCACCCGCAGCAGGCCAGCAAGGAGCCAAGAGATGAGCCATTTCCTCGATCGACTGACCTACCTAAAGCGCACCCGGGAGGGCTTCGCGGCCGGCCACGGCCGGACCACCGACGAGGACCGCTCCTGGGAGAAGGCCTACCGCCAGCGCTGGCAGCACGACAAGATCGTGCGCTCCACGCACGGCGTAAACTGCACCGGCGCCTGCTCCTGGAAGATCTACGTCAAGGACGGTTTGGTCACCTGGGAAACCCAGCAGACCGACTATCCGCGTACGCGTCCGGACCTGCCCAACCACGAGCCGCGCGGCTGCCCGCGCGGGGCCAGCTACTCCTGGTACATCTACAGCGCCGCACGCCTGAAGTACCCGATGATGCGCGGCACGCTGCTCAAGCTCTGGCGCGAGGCGCGCGCCGAGTACACCGATCCGATCGCGGCCTGGGCCTCGATCGTCGGCGACGAGGACAAGCGCCGCAGCTACCAGAAGCGCCGAGGCCTTGGTGGGCTGGTGCGCGCGGACTGGGACGAGGTCAACGAGCTGATCGCCGCGGCCAACGCCCACACCATCGAGCGCTGGGGCCCGGACCGTATTGCCGGCTTCTCGCCAATCCCGGCGATGTCGATGGTGTCCTACGCCGCCGGCACCCGCTATCTGTCGCTGATCGGCGGGGTCTGCCTGTCCTTCTACGACTGGTACTGCGACCTGCCGCCGGCCTCGCCCATGACCTGGGGCGAGCAGACCGACGTGCCGGAATCGGCCGACTGGTACAACAGCAAGTTCATCATGATGTGGGGCTCGAACGTGCCGCAGACGCGCACGCCGGATGCCCATTTCATGACCGAGGCCCGCTACAACGGCACCAAGATCGTGGTGTGCTCGCCCGACTACGCCGAAGCCACCAAGTTCGCGGACCTCTGGCTGTCGCCCAAGCAGGGCACGGACGCGGCCCTGGCCATGGGCCTGGGCCACGTGATCCTGAAAGAGTTCCATATCGACAACCCGACGCCCTATTTTCAGGACTACTGCCGGCGCTACACCGACATGCCCATGCTGGTCCGGCTGGATGAGAGCGGCGCCGGCAATGTCCCGGGCCGGCTACTGCGACTCAGCGAGCTCGAGGGCCAATCCGCGGACAAGCACGGTGACTGGAAGACCGTGGTCTGGGACGAGTTCTCGGACGGCCCGGTCGCGCCCCAGGGCACGATCGGCTCGCGCTGGGACGAGAGTGGCCGCTGGAACCTGGAGGAGAAGGCCGACGGCAGCGGCGCGGATGTGCGCGCACGGCTGTCGCTGATCGACACCGCCGACGGGGTGGCCACGGTCTGCTTCCCCTACTTCGGCGGCGTCGAGCACGAGCAGTTCCAGCACAACACGCAGTCAGACGTCCTGCAGCGCAAGGTTCCGGTCAAGCGGGTCCGGCTGGCGGACGGCAGCACCGCAACCGTGGCCACGGTGTTCGACCTGATGGTCGCGCACTATGGCGTCGACCGCGGCTTCCAGGACGACACCGCCGCGTCGTCCTACGAGGACGACGTGCCCTACACGCCGAAGTGGCAGGAGGCCATCACCAGCGTCCCCGCCGACCACGTGATCCGGGTGGCGCGCGAGTTCGCCGACAACGCCGCCAAGACCCACGGCAAATCGATGGTGATCCTCGGTGCCGGGCTCAACCACTGGTACCACATGGACATGAACTATCGCGGCATCATCAATATGCTGGTGATGTGCGGTTGCGTGGGCCAGAGCGGCGGCGGCTGGGCCCATTACGTGGGCCAGGAGAAGCTGCGCCCGCAGATCGGCTGGCTTCCGGTCGCCTTCGCCCTGGACTGGGCGCGGCCGCCGCGGCACATGAACGGGACGTCCTACTGGTACGCCCACACGGATCAGTGGCGCTACGAGAAGCTCGACATCGACGAGATCCTGTCGCCGCTGGCGAACGAGGACGAGTGGCCCGGCAGCCTGATCGACTACAACGTACGCGCCGAGCGCATGGGCTGGCTGCCGTCGGCGCCGCAGCTCAACCGCAACCCGCTCGAGATCGCGCGCGAGGCCGCCGCGGCCGGCAAGGATCCGAAGGAGTACGTGGTCGAGCAGCTCAAGTCGGGTGCCCTGCGGCCGGCCTGCGAGGATCCCGACGCCCCCGAGAACTGGCCGCGCAACCTGTTTGTCTGGCGCTCGAACCTGCTCGGCTCCTCCGGCAAGGGCCACGAGTACTTCCTCAAGCACCTGCTGGGCACCGACGACGGCGTCCAGGGCAAGGACCTCGGCGAGCCGGGCATGCAGCGGGCCGAGGAGGTGGTCTGGCACGAGCAGGCGCCCGAGGGGAAGCTCGACCTGCTGGTGACGCTGGACTTCCGCATGTCCACCACCTGCCTCTATTCGGACGTGGTGCTGCCCACCGCCACCTGGTACGAGAAGGACGACCTCAACACCTCGGACATGCACCCGTTCATCCATCCGCTGTCCGAGGCGGTGAACCCGGCCTGGGAATCACGCTCCGACTGGGACATCTTCAAGGGCATTGCCGAGAAGTTCTCCGACGTGGCCGAAGGCCGGCTGGGGGTGGAGCAGGACATCGTCACGCTGCCGCTGCTGCACGACACCCCGGGCGAGCTGGGCCAGCCGTTCGACGTAGCCGAGTGGAAAAAGGGCGAATGCGAGCCGCTGCCCGGCAAGACCATGCCCAACATCCTGACGGTGGAGCGCGACTACCCGGCCACCTACCAGCGCTTCACGTCGATCGGACCGCTGCTGGAGAAGCTTGGCAACGGCGGCAAGGGCATTTCCTGGGACACCGCCCACGAGGTGGACTACCTTGGCAAGCTCAACGGCCGGCACGTCGCCGAGGGCGCCCACCACGAACGCCCGCGCCTGGAGACCGCGATCGACGCCTGCGAGGCGATCATGTCGCTGGCGCCGGAGACCAACGGCGAGGTCGCGGTCAAGGCCTGGGCCGCCCTGGAGAAGTTCACCGGCCGCGAGCACGTGCACCTGGCGGCCAACAAGGAAGAGGAGAAGATCCGCTTCCGCGACATCCAGGCGCAGCCGCGCAAGATCATCTCCTCGCCGACCTGGTCCGGGATCGAGTCCGAGAAGGTCTGCTACAACGCCGGCTGGACCAACGTCAACGAGCTGATCCCCTGGCGCACCCTTACCGGCCGCCAGCAGTTCTACCAGGACCATAAATGGATGCGGGCCTTCGGCGAGTGCTTCGTGTCCTACCGGCCGCCGGTCAACACCAAGACCTGGAAGCAGATCATCAACACCAAGCCCAACGGCAACCCGGAGATCGTGCTCAATTGGATCACCCCGCACCAGAAGTGGGGCATCCACAGCACCTATAGCGACAACCTGCTGATGCTCACGCTGTCGCGCGGCGGACCCATCGTCTGGCTCTCGGAAACCGACGCGCAGAAGGTCGGCATCGAGGACAACGACTGGATCGAGCTGTTCAATGTCAACGGCGCGGTCGTGGCGAGGGCGGTGGTCTCGCAGCGGGTGCGCGAGGGCATGGCGATGATGTACCACGCCCAGGAGCGGATCGTGAACACCCCCGGCTCCGAGATCACCGGCAACCGCGGCGGCATTCACAACTCGGTGACCCGTACGGTGGTCAAGCCGACCCACATGATCGGCGGCTACGCCCAGCAGAGCTATGGGTTCAACTACTACGGCACCGTCGGCTCCAACCGCGACGAGTTCGTCGTGGTCCGCAAGATGGACCGCGTCGACTGGCTGGAAGGCGACGACGAGTCCATCCTCGCCCAGGAGTATGTGCGATGAAAATACGAGCCCAGATCGGCAAGGTCCTCAACCTGGACAAGTGCATCGGCTGCCATACGTGCTCGGTGACCTGCAAGAATGTGTGGACCTCGCGCGAAGGCATGGAGTACGCCTGGTTCAACAACGTCGAGACCAAGCCCGGCGTCGGTTACCCCAAGGACTGGGAGAACCAGGACCGCTGGAAGGGCGGCTGGGTACGCACCGGCCGCGGCGACCTCGTGCCCAAGCAGGGCGGCAAGTGGCGGCTGCTGGCGAAGATCTTCGCCAATCCCCACCTGCCCGAGATCGACGACTACTACGAGCCGTTCAACTTCGACTACCAGCGGCTGCACAACGCTCCGGCGTCCAAGGCCCAGCCGACCGCCAAGCCCTACTCGGCGATCACCGGCAAGCCCATGGAAAAGATCGAGTGGGGACCGAACTGGGAGGAGATTCTGGGCGGCGAATTCGCCAAGCGCAAGCGCGACTACAACTTCGAGAACGTGCAGAAGGAGATCTACGGACAGTTCGAGCACACCTTCATGATGTACCTGCCGCGGTTGTGCGAGCACTGCCTCAATCCCACCTGCGTGGCGAGCTGCCCGTCCGGGGCGATCTACAAGCGCGAGGAGGACGGCATCGTCCTGATCGACCAGGACAAGTGCCGCGGCTGGCGCATGTGCATCTCCGGCTGCCCGTACAAGAAAATCTACTACAACTGGCAGTCCGGCAAGTCGGAGAAGTGCACCTTCTGCTACCCCCGGATCGAGGCGGGCGAGCCGACCGTGTGCTCCGAGACCTGCGTTGGCCGCATCCGCTACCTCGGTGTAGTCCTCTACGACGCCGACCGCATCAAGGAGGCCGCGAGCGTGCCCAACGAGGAAGACCTGTACCAGGCCCAGCTCGACATCTTCCTGGACCCACACGACCCGGAGGTGATCCGTCAGGCGCGCGCGGACGGCGTGCCGGATTCCTGGCTCGAGGCCGCCAAGCGCTCGCCGGTCTACAAGATGGCGATGGACTGGAAGGTAGCCTTCCCGCTGCACCCGGAGTACCGGACCCTGCCCATGGTCTGGTACGTGCCGCCGCTGTCGCCGGTGCAGGCGGCGGCCGACGCCGGCAAGATCGGCTCGGACGGGCTGATCCCCGACGTCGAGTCGCTGCGCATCCCGGTCAAGTATCTGGCCAACATGCTCACCGGCGGCGACGAGCGGCCGGTAACCCACGCCCTGCGGCGACTCCTGGCGATGCGCGTGTTCAAGCGCTCACAGACGGTCGAGGGAGAGCCACGCTACGACGTGCTCGAGCAGGTGGGGCTTGACGAGCATCTCCTGGAAGACATGTACCAGACCATGGCGATCGCCAACTACGAGGACCGTTTCGTGATCCCCACCAATCACCGTGAGCTGGGCACGCCCGACCCTTACGGCGAGCGCAGTGGCTGCGGTTTCAGCTTCGGCGACGGCTGCCATACCAACGGCATCACCCGCACCAACCTGTTCGGCAGCAAGAGCCCGCGCCAACGCGAGCATCCGCCCGCGACCGAATCGGAGTCCTCGAAATGACGGGTGTCGCAAACGACCTCGGCCCTCCACTGAAGGCGGTCTCCGCGTTGCTCAGCTATCCGGACGCGGAGCTTCAGGCGCATATCCATGAGGTGGCCGCGGTGCTGGAGCCGTGCACCGAGCTGACAGCTGAGGATCGCCGGATCTTGGACGTCTTCGCCGACTGGATCGCCGACACGGAGTTGCTCGAGGTGCAAGCCGCCTACGTCGAAACCTTCGACCGCAGCAAGAAGGTTTCGCTGTATCTGTTCGAGCACGTATACGGCGAGTCGCGGGACCGTGGCCCGGCGATGATCGAGCTGGCCAACGCCTACCGCGAGTGCGGCCTCGAAATCGACGCGCGTGAGCTACCGGATTTCCTGCCGATGTTTCTCGAGTTTTTAACAGAGCTGGACGAGCCTGCAGCCCGCGAGTGGCTGGCGGAGGTCGGCCACATCCTGCAGCAGGTGCATGTGCGCCTGATCGAGCGCGAGAGCCACTTCGCTGCACCCCTGCGCGCGCTGCTGTGCCTGGCCCGGCTGGAACCGGTGCCCGAAGCCCTCACGCAGATGGTTTCCGAGGAGGTGCGCGACGATACGCCGGCCATGCTGGACCGGACCTGGGAGGAGGCGCCGGTTACCTTCGGCCCCGACCAGCCGGCAATGAGCTGCGGCGCCACCAAGCAGGAACCGGCCGAACAGCGGGTCCAATGGATGGACTTTCGCGACCGGACCGGAAGCGACCGCGGCTAGCCTGGAGAGACAAAAGATGCAGTACCTAAACTATCTGTCATTCGAGATCTATCCCTACATCGCCGGGACCGTGTTCCTGCTTGGCAGTCTGGTGCGCTTCGACATGAGCCAGTACACCTGGAAGACCAACTCCAGCCAGCTTCTGGACAACTCGGCACGCTTCCAGATCGGCAGCATTCTGTTCCATGTGGGGGTGATCTTTCTGTTCTTCGGCCACCTGATCGGCCTGCTCATGCCGCACTCGATGTACCCCTACCTGGGCCTGACTGCCGGCGGCAAGCAAATCCTGGCCATGATCTCTGGCGGCATCGCCGGCGTCGCCGCCCTGGTCGGCGCGACCATCCTGCTGCATCGCCGGCTATTCCATCCGCGGGTGCGCGCACACTCCACGCGTATGGACATCTTCATCCTCGTGCTGCTCTACATGCAACTCGTCCTGGGCATGTTCACCATCCCAGTGTCCTACCAGCACCTGGACGGCTCGGTCATGATCGTGCTCGGTGAGTGGGCGCAGCACATCGTCACCTTCCGGCCCGGCGCGGCGGAGTACGTGGCCAACGTGCATTGGGTCTACAAGGCGCACATCTTCCTGGGCGTGACCACATTCCTAGTGTTCCCGTTCACGCGCCTGGTGCATATCTGGAGCGCGCCCCTGACCTATGTCACCCGGCAGTACCAGATCGTCCGGCAACGGCGAGTCTAGAGGGAAACCGCCATGACAATGCCACTGGTCAACCGCGTGATAATTCCGGAGGAGCAAATCAACCGGGAGTCGGGCGAGATCGAACACGGCAGTATCGAAGAAAAGCGCGCCGAGGCCGCGCGCCGGCTGGCGATCCGCGAACTGCTGCGCCAGCGCGCCAAGACGATCGGCATCGAGACACGGGACCGGCTCGACGAGGCGATCGACGAACTGCTGGATCGCGAGGTGCCGACACCAGATGCGGACGAGCAAGCCTGCCGCCGGTACTTCGAGGCCAACCGCGACCGTTTCCGGTCGCCGGAGGAAATCGAGCTGCGTCACATTCTGCTGGCGGCCGCCCCGGACGACGCGCAGGGACGCACGGCCATGCGGGACACTGCCGAGGAGCTGGTAGCGACGCTCAAGGAGGTGCCGGAGCGCTTCGATGATCTGGCCGCCGCGCACTCGCGCTGCCCTTCTGCGGAGGACGGCGGCCACCTGGGCGTGATTAGCCGCGGCGATACCGTGCCCGAACTGGAAAACGTGGTCATGCGTTTGCCGGTGGGGCTGGCCGAGCGCCCCGTTGAAACCCGCTATGGCTTCCACGTGGTGGAGATTCTGACACGCGCCGGCGGCGCGCCACTCGACTACGACCACGTCCAGCACCTGATCGCGGAGTACCTGCGGGAGCGCTCCTGGCGTCGCGCCATCAGCCATTACCTGCAGGTCTTGGTCGCTGAAGCCGACATTCGCGGCATCGACCTGGAAGCCACTGAAAGCCCTCTGATGCAATGAGCGATATGCAGGTTCCCACCGCCGACTCGACGCCCCCCGACATCGACAGCTTCGAGGGCCTGGTCGCCCAGGCCTGTGCCGAGCCCGAGCCTACCAAGCTGCTGGTGGTGCTGGTCGGCGTTGAACCGATATTCCATCAGCAGGCCGATGGCACCGCCGTCCCGGCCGAAGGCGAAGGGAGCCTAACCCCGATGATGGTTAGGGACCTGGCACTGACGCCGGACCTGACGCTGGCGGACGTGGTCGAGGCAGCTGACGCCACCCGCCAGCCCTGGCAGTTTTTGATGCTCGCAGTGCTGCCCGGTCGGGAGGGCCGCGCGCCGACCACCCAGGAGTGCGACCCTCACCTCAAGCGCATGGCCAAAGCGATTTTGACCGGAGGTGATATCAGTCGCTTTGCGTGGTTCAATCGAGCCGGGGAGCCAATCTATATCGAAAACCCACTGCAACCGATGTGACTGCGAGGCGACTTAATGTAACGCCTCCAGAGTGCCTCGTCCTTAATTCCGGCGTATATCTCTGACCGCTCATGACGCTTCCTCCTGCGCTCAAATCATAGGGTAGGTGTGTCCACCAAACCCTAGGCAATCCACCATTTGAGCTTTGCAAATCCCGACGCGCGCCGTTCCCCGCGTCATGAAACCGCAATCGGCTCATGGCATGTTCGGATTGCAACCGACACGGGAAACACGAAATGCGGCGGATCCACCGGATACGGGCCCGGCTCCAGGCCGTGCTGTTCACCATGGCCGGCACCCTGGTGCCGGGCGGGGTGCCCTTCGGGCTGATCGACCACGGCCGGGATGCAAGCCATAACCGGAGCTAGAGCGCCGCGGCCACGGCCGGCAGGGCGGCGGTGCAGTCGGCAGTCAGGCGCAGGTCGAACAGTTCATCGGCGCGGGTCCGCCCGAGATTGACCGCCGCCAGCGGCTGACCGGCAGCGCGGGCCGCACGCACGAAACGCAGGCCCGACCAGATCATCAGCGACGAACCCACCACCAGCAGGCCGTCGGCGTCCGCCAGCAGCTGTCGTACCCGGGCCACCCGGCGGCGTGGCACGTTCTCGCCGAAGAAGACCACGTCCGGTTTCAGTACCCCGCCGCAACGGCGGCAACCCGGGACGCGGAATCGCTGGCTCCGCGCGGCGGCCACCGGGCTGTCGCCGTCGGGGGCGGCCTCGTCTCCGCTGGTCGACAGTCCCGGATTGGCCGCGGCCAGCCGCCGCTGAAAGGCGGCCCGCGAAAAGTGTCCACCGCAGTCGAGGCAGATCAGCCGATCCAGCCGGCCGTGCAGGTCCACCACCCGGGTGCTGCCCGCCCGCTGATGCAGCCGGTCCACGTTCTGGGTTACCACCCCGGTAACGCGGCCGGCCGCCTCCAGCGCGGCCAGCGCCCGATGGGCGGGGTTCGGCGCCGCCGCAGCCACCCGGGGCCAGCCGCTGAAACTGCCGGCCCAGTAGCGCTGGCGCCGCGCCGGGCTGGCGCGAAAGGCCTGGCCGGTCATCGGCTGCTGGCGCTTCCAGGCCCCATCCGCATCGCGATAGTCGGGAATACCCGAGGCGGTGCTCATGCCGGCCCCGGTGAGCACCAGCCAGCGGGGGACCTGCCGCATCAGGTCAATCAGCGGTGCCGGCGCATCGGTGGCCACCGGACCCGTCACGCGGTGATATCCCGCGCCGCCAGATCCCGGCGCAGCGTGGTCGCATCGGTGAACCGCAGGGCCGACCAGCCGGCGGTGCGGGCCGCGTCCACATTGATCTGCCGGTCGTCGATCAGCAGACATTCTCCCGGCCCGGCGCCCAGCCGGGTCTGGACCCGATCGAACACACGCGGATCGGGTTTTGCCAGTCGCTCCTGGTGCGATGCCATGGCGTGCCGGAACAAGCCCATGAAATCGAAGCGGGCAAGGGCGGCGCGCCAGTGCACCGGATTGGTGTTGGAGTAGCAGGCCACCGGGTGACGGGCGGCCAGCGCCCCCAGCAAAGCCGGCGTGTCGTCGATGGTTCCGCGCAGCATGTCGGCCATGTGCCGTGCCAGTACCACCGGCCCCAGCGGCCGGGTCAGGCGGGCATCGAGCGCGGCCAGGAAGCCGGCCTCGTCGAGATCACCCCACTGGAACTGTTCCGACAGCGAACGCCGCTGGCTGGCGAAGGCCTCGCGCAACGGCTCGCGCAGTTCGGCCACCGGCGTACCGGATTCGGCCGCCAGCCGCGCCAGCGTGGCCTCCAGCGGCTCGACGTCGATCAGCACGCCGCCCAGGTCGAAGATCAGCCACACGGTTCAACCGCGCTCGGCATCCAGCAGCTGGCCGACCTTTGCCACGTAGGCCTGCATTGCGGACTCGGCATCCGTGCCTTTGAGCCTGGCCCAGGCGTCGTACTTGGCGCGGCCCTTGAAGTCGGTGATGCCCGGGCGCTTGCCCGCGACGTCACCGGCGGTGGCCTGTTTGTAGTGGGCGTAAAGCGCCAGCAGGTCCTCGTTGCTGGGCCGCTTGGTCAGGGTCTCAACGTCCTTCTGTGCCTGTTCGAACTCCGCTTTCACATCGGCCATGGCGGGTGACTCCTTGTAGTTGGCGGGCGCCGACAGCTACCGGCGCCGCAGATCCAGAAATCGGCAGGCTACGGGGTTGCGGTCATCCGCAGCCTGGTAGTCGTCGGCAACGGTCTCCCAGGCATCCGGGTCCAGCGCGGGAAACCAGGTGTCACCAGGATATGTACCGTCGATGCGGGTGATCAGCAGCCGGTCGGCCCGGGGCAGCGCCAGGCCGTAGACCTGCGCCCCGCCGATCACCATCAGCTCGGCTGCCCCCTCGCCCGCGGCCAGAGCGATGCCGGCCTCGAGGTCGCCCACCCGGCGCACCCCGTCGGCCCGGAAATCGGCCCGGCGTGTAAGCACCAGGTTGTCACGATCCGGCAACGGACGGCCGATGGACTCGAACGTGCGGCGCCCCATCAGAATGGGCTTGCCGGTGGTGTGCTGGCGGAAATGGCGCAGATCACGGGGCAGATGCCAAGGCATGCCGCCCTCATGGCCGATCACGCCGTTGTTGTCCATGGCCACGATCAGGGAAATCCGCACGGGTACTCCTTCGCCGGTGACGCGCGCAGTCTAACCGAGGCGGTGTGGATGCGGGATCGGGCCGCAGACGGCTAGACTGAGCGCCGATATCGCAAGCCGGCCGCGAATACTGCGGCCGGCCGCAACGAGATGACGCCATGGCTGTTGCTCAATCGGACATCGCCGATCACAAGTCGGGGCTGGTGCGCGACCTGCAGGCGATCCTGCCCGCCGAGTCGGTCCTGCACCGCACCGAGGATCTGGCCCCCTTCGAGTGCGACGGGCTCTCGGCCTACCGGCAGTTGCCGATGATCGTGGTGCTGCCGGATACCGTCGACCAGGTACAGTCGGTGATGCGCCTGTGCAGCGACAGGCGCGTGCCGATCGTTGCCCGCGGCGCCGGCACCGGCCTGTCGGGCGGCGCCCTGCCGCTGGACAACGGGGTGCTGCTGTCGCTGGCGCGGTTCAACCGGATTCTGGACATCGACGCCGACAACCGCTGTGCCCGACTGCAGCCGGGGGTACGCAACCTCGCCATCTCCGAGACCGCGGCGCCGTACGGGCTGTACTACGCACCCGATCCTTCGTCCCAGATCGCCTGTTCCATCGGCGGCAACGTGGCGGAGAACTCCGGCGGCGTGCACTGCCTGAAATACGGGCTGACGGTGCATAATCTGCTGGAACTCAAGATGGTGACGGTGGATGGCGAACTGCTGACCATCGGCAACCGGGCGCTGGATGCCCCGGGCTACGATTTCCTGGCGCTGATGACCGGCTCGGAAGGCATGCTGGGGGTGATCGTCGAAGTCACCGTCAAGCTGCTGCCCAGCCCCGAATCCGCCCGGGTGATCCTGGCCGCCTTCGACGATGTCGAGCGGGCCGGCGAGGCGGTTGCGGCGATCATCGGCGCCGGCATCATCCCCGCCGGTCTGGAGATGATGGACGGTCCCGCCATCCGCGCAGTGGAGGATTTCGTCCATGCCGGCTATCCCACCGATGCCGCGGCCATTCTGCTGTGCGAGGTCGATGGCACCGAGGCCGAGGTGGCGGAACACATCGAGGCGGTCACCGCGGTGGTCGAGCGCGAGGGCGCCACCGACGTACGGGTATCCCGCGACGATGCCGAGCGGGCCCTGTTCTGGTCCGGACGCAAGGCGGCCTTCCCGGCCATGGGCCGCATCGCCCCTGATTACTACTGCATGGACGGCACCATCCCGCGCCGGCATCTGGCGCGGGTGCTCAAGGGCATCTACGCCCTGTCCGAGGAATACGGCCAGGGCGTGGCCAACGTATTCCACGCCGGCGACGGCAACCTGCATCCGCTGATTCTCTACGATGCCAACAACCCCGGCGAGCTGGAACGCACCGAGGCCTACGGCGGGAAGATCCTAGAGCTGTGCCTGGAAGTGGGCGGCACCATCACCGGCGAACACGGCGTCGGCGTGGAAAAGATCGGCCACATGTGCCTGCAGTTCAACGACGCCGAACGGGATCAGTTCCACGCCATCAAGGCGGCCTTCGACCCGCATGGCCTGCTCAACCCCGGCAAGGCCGTGCCCACGCTCCACCGCTGCGCCGAATTCGGCGCCATGCACGTACACAACGGCGAACTGCCGCACCCGGAACTGGAGCGACTGTGACCGGCACCGAGGACCTCATCTCGGCCTTGCGCGAGCGCATTGCCGCCGCCCACGACCGCGGCACGCCGCTGGCCATCCGTGGCGGCGGGACCAAGGCCTTTCTGGGACATCGGGTGGAAGGCGCGTTCCTGGACGTCAGCGCGCTGACCGGCATCGTGGACTATCAGCCCGGCGAACTGGTGATCACCGCCCGCGCGGGAACCCGGCTGGCCGAGCTCGAAACGGTGCTGGCGGAACACAACCAGATGCTTCCGTTCGAACCGCCACACTTCGGCGCCGACGCCACCCTGGGCGGCACCATCGCCGCCGGGCTGTCCGGCCCGCGCCGCCCCTGGGCGGGAGCCGCTCGCGATCTGGTGCTGGGCACCCGTGTGATCAACGGCCGGGGCGAACTGCTGCATTTCGGCGGCGACGTGATGAAGAACGTGGCCGGCTACGATGTGTCGCGGCTGATGGCCGGGGCCCACGGAACGCTCGGCGTGCTGATCAGCGTGAGCCTGAAGGTGTTGCCCCGACCCGCCGCGGAAATCACCGTCGTCCAGCAACTGGACGCCACCGCAGCAATCCGGCGAATGAACGAGCTGGCCGCCAAACCCTGGCCACTGTCGGGCGCGTACTGGGAGGCCGGTGCGTTGTATCTGCGCCTGTCCGGCGCCGAGCGTGCCGTGGATGCCGCCTGCGATGCGATCGGCGGTGAAGCCGATGATGATCCCGAGCGCTGGACGCGCATCCGCGAGCTGCAGACGCCGCTGACCGCCGACACCGACCGGCTGTGGCGGCTTTCGGTGCCGCCCGCCGCCCCGCTGGCCGACCTGCCCGGCCAATGGGCCCTGGACTGGGGCGGGGCCCAGCGCTGGCTGGTCACCGACGCGGACGCCAATGACATACGCACCGCGGCCGAGCGGGCCGGTGGCCACGCTACCCTGTTCCGCGGTGACGGCGATGCCCGCTTTCATCCGCTGCCGGAAGCAATGCTGGAGCTGCACCGGCGGGTCAGGAAATCCATGGATCCGGCCGGCATTCTCAATCCGGGCCGGCTTTACGCCGAACTCTGACGGCTCGGTTCGACGGTTTGTGATGCGAGGCCGGGAGACGGTCGGCCCTGATACCCGACCTGCCGGCAGATTTCCGGACGAGACTGCGAAGCCATGGCGACACGAATCTCGCTCGTGACCACGACGCTCAACGCCGAGACCTACCTGGCGGATTGCCTCGCGTCCATCGCCAGCCAGCGCTACCCGAATCTTGAACACATCGTCATTGATGCCGGTTCAACCGACCGCACGACGGATATCCTGGAGACTCACGCCGATCAGATATCCGAACACCGGGTGGTGCCCGGCATCGGCATGTATGCCGGTCTCAAACTCGGCTTTTCGATGTCCACCGGTGATGTCATGGGCTGGATCAATGCCGATGACGTGCTGCATCCCGGCGCCCTGAGCCTGCTCGATCTGCTCTTTGCCCAGAACCGGCAGGTCAGCTGGGTAACCGGGCGCCCCTGTCTGATCGACGACGAGAATCGCGCATTCGCCATTCCCGAGCACCGGTACCGCTCGCGCCGTCGGTTTCTGGCGGGCGATCGCCACTGGATCCAGCAGGAAAGCACCTTCTGGCGACGCGACTTATGGGAGCGGGTCGGCGGCCTGGATGAGACACTCGACTACGCGGGGGACTTCGACCTCTGGTTCCGCTTCTACCAGCAGGATCGCCTGTTCCTGCTCGATTGCCTGCTCGGAGCTTTCCGGGTTCACCAGCAGGGCCAGCTTTCGCAGCAGCATGCCAGGGAGTATCAACGGGAAGTCGATCAGGTTTACGGCCATTTCCGAAAGGCGCAATCGCGCTCGGCCAGAGCGGCATCGGCATCGCTGGCCATGCTCGACAGCCTTATCCGGACGCGCGCGCACCGACATCCCGGCCAATGTACCGCCGTGTTGCAGGCACTTGGCCTGACCGAGACGATATGCTTTGCACCGCTGCTGCAATTTGATCCGGTCAGACAGATTTTCCATACCAGCGATCGCTGGATGTAACCGGGATACTGTTAGCTTCATGCAGACATCCATTCTTGCAGACATTCTGTCGACGCCGGACGGCCAGGAGGCCGACCGCATCCTGCGCGCCTGCACCCATTGCGGCTTCTGTACCGCCACCTGTCCCACCTATCAGCTGCTGGGCGACGAACGCGACAGCCCGAGGGGCCGCATCTACCTGATCAAGCAGGTGCTGGAAGGCGCCGAGCCGACCCGGGCGACCCAGACCCATCTGGATCGCTGCCTCACCTGCCGGGCCTGCGAAACCACCTGCCCCTCCGGGGTGGAATACGGGCGGCTGGCCGACATCGGCCGTGACCTGGTGGATCGGCAGGTACGCCGTGGCCCGGCCGAGCGCTTCATGCGCTGGGGGCTGCGGCGGTTCATGGCGTATCGACGTCGCTTTGCGCTGCTGCTGGCAATCGGCCGTCTCGCGCGACCATTGATGCCCACCGTCCTCAAGGCCAAGATCCCCCCGCGCCAGACCGCGGGAAACTGGCCGGACACGGCTGGCGCAACGCGAACCATGCTGGTACTCGACGGCTGCGTGCAGCCGGCTACTGCCCCGCGCACCAACGCCGCGGCGGCCCGGGTACTAGCCCGCCTGGGCATTCGGCTGGTGCGTGTTTCCGAAGCCGGCTGTTGCGGTGCCCTCCCCCAGCATCTGAGTGCCCGTGACGAGGCCCTGGCCTTCGCCCGGCGCAACGTTGATGCCTGGTGGCCATACATCGAGGCCGGGGCGGAGGCAATCGTGGTGACAGCCAGTGGCTGCGGCGCACAGCTGGCGGAGTACGCCCACCTGCTGCGCAACGATCCCGACTACGCCGACAAGGCGGTGCGGATCACCGAACTGGTCCGTGATCTGGGCGATATCCTGGCAGACGAGGACCTGACGGGATTTCGGCATCTCGGTGCCGGTCAGCCGGTCGCCTACCACCCGCCCTGCACGCTGCAAAATGCGCCCGGGCTGCAGGACCGTGTGGCCGGCGTACTCAAGGCCGCGGGATTCACGCTGACACCAATCCGGGACAAGCATATCTGCTGCGGATCGGCCGGCACCTACTCGATCCTGCAACCGACGATGGCCAACCAGCTTCGCGACGACAAGCTGACCAACCTTCAGGCCGGCCAGCCGGCGGTCATCGTCACCGCCAACATCGGCTGCCAGCTGCATCTGGCCACCGCTGCCGCGGTACCGGTGCGCCACTGGATCGAGCTGCTGGATGGCTGACGACGCGCCGCCGACCGACCTGCTCGACTACCTCGCCGACAGTCTGGGCGACCCGCCCCCGCGCCGCATTCTGCTCGTCGCCGAGGACGACGCGGCACTGACGTCGCGCATCCGTGAACGGGTGCCCGACGCCAACTGCCTGATACTGCCGCCAGGTGATATGGACGATGCCCACGTGGGAGAACAGGCATTCGAACTGGGAATCGTCGCCGACCTGGTGGAGAGCCGACCGGCCCGCACCGCCGCCCAGGCCCTGGGCCGGCTGCGTGACATCTACACCCACCGGTTCTGGCTGATCGTCAACCCGACCGCCGCCTGGACCAACGCCGACCTCATCGGCTACGGCCTCAAGCGGGCCGGGCGCTTCGGGGACTGGCGGCTCTACCGGTTCAACATCCACGACTACAAGGACGTCCCGGATTGGCTAAACAGCCGCTACTGGGCCAATCCGGAGCGGTGGGGGCAGGAGCGCTGGTAGGTGGCAGCCCAGGCATAACGTATGTGTCGCCACCTCGGTCGCGAAGCCGGTTGCAGGATCGAGTAGGTGCCGGCCGATCCGCAGCAGATATGCTTGTCCCGGATTCGCCGATCCCGATCTAAACTGCTTGCGTTTGATCTATTCCGGACCCGGACAGGCGCCATGAATGGCGCCCTACAGCGGATGCCCTTGTAGGGCCGCTTTCAAGCGGCCGGTCGTCAACGGTTGCCGGCTCAACCATCGTCGGCTTCCGCCGTCAGCGCCTTCACCGACAACCGCCGAATCGCACTGATCGCCGCCTCCCAGCAACCTTCATGACACAGACCGGCCATGGCGGCGTCCTCGTAGCCCTGTATCGCCGCCTCGATGCAGGCCTCGCGCACGCGTTCAGCCAGGGCGGCTGCATTATCGGGTTCGGTCATTGCCTTGCCTCCAGGAATTCCGCGAGCACCCGCGCATGGTTGTGTTGTTCGTTCCGGGCGGCGTAGAGCAGGGTCAATCGGTCGTCGCGGGCTACCTCGACCAGGGGGCACAGCGTAGCCGCATCCATGGCCGCCAGTTCGTCGCGATACGCGGTGCGGAAGGCCTCCCACCGCTCGGGCTTGTGGCCGAACCAGCGTCGCAGTTCGGGTGATGGGGCCACGTCACGGCACCATTCGTCCAGTTCGGCCCGCTGCTTGGACAGGCCGCGCGGCCACAGGCGGTCGACCAGAACCCGGCGGCCATCGTCGGCCGAGGAAGATGCATAAACACGTTTGATCCGGATGCTCATGAGGCGTGGGCAGTCTCGGCGGTTGGCGATAGCTGGTGCGGGATATTCTTGATCTGCCAGTTTGCCTTAGCCCAGGCCAGCACCGTATCGACATCCGCCGCGGCCAGATCCGCGGGCGGTGACTGGCCCAGTCGATCCAGCGCGGCCAGCAGGCCGGGCACGGGCCGCGACGGATCGATCGCCGCGGCGCCCTCGCTTTTGCTGAACTTGCGGCCGTCGGCATGGGCGATCAGCGGCACGTGCCAGTAATCCGGCACCGGCAGACCGAGGGCCTGCTGCAGCAGGATCTGTCTTGGTGTCGAGGTCAGCAGGTCCGCGCCCCGTACCACCTCGGTCACGCCCTGGGCGGCATCGTCCACCACCACCGCAAGCTGGTAGGCGAACTGTCCGTCGGCCCGGCGCACCACGAAATCGCCGACGTCCTTGGCCGGATTCTGCGCAATCGCACCCTGAATGCCGTCCTGGAATGCCAGATCGCCTTCGGTGGTGCGAAACCGAACCGAACGCGGCGACCGCCCGGCCGGCAACCCGTCGCGGCAGGTGCCCGGATACACCGGCCCTTCGATGCCGGCCGGGCCGGTCTGCGCTTCCCGCCGGGTGCAGCCACAATCGAACACCCGGCCCGATTCGCGCAGCTGATCAAGGGCCGCCTGATAGGCGTCAAGGCGGCGGCTCTGGTAGAGCACCGGGCCGTCCCAGGTCAGGCCGAAGGCCTCCAGGGTGCGCAGGATGTCGTCGGCCGCGCCCGGCACTTCCCGGTCGCGGTCGATATCGTCCATGCGCAGCACCCAGCGGGTGCCGCGGCTGCGGGCGTGAACAAAGCTGGCCACCGCGGCCAGCAGCGAGCCCGCATGCAGCGGGCCGCTGGGCGACGGCGCGTAACGCCCGACCGGTTCGGTGTCGGTCATCGATCAGAGAACGACGTCGAAGCCCTCGAACTGGGGCGGGCCGAGGTACATCCCCTTGGTGTCACCCGCCCCGGCGTGGGCCTTGCGGAAGGCCTCCGATTTCGTCCAGGCCTCGAACGCCTCGCGTGACTCCCAGATCGAGTGCGAGGCGAACAGGGTATGGTCCTCGTGCGACGGCCCCCGCAGCAGCTGGAATTCGCGAAAACCCGGCACGCCTTCCAGATGGCTGTCGCGGGCGCGCCAGACTTCCTCGAAATCGGCCTCGCGGCCCGGGGCAACGCGGAATCGGTTCATGGCGATGAACAAGGCACTCTCCATTGGTCGGAATCAATGGTCATTCTGACCGCCGATCAGCAGTTTTCCAAAACCGCGTCGAGCCGTTTCGGCGATACCTTGACCGCCGTACCCAGCGGCTGGGCGAATACCTGCACCCGGTATTCCTCGATCATCCAGCGCAGGTCGATCAGGTTGTCGGGACGCTCGCCGCGCCGGGCCGCGTGCGCCGCCCGCTGCTTGTAGGCAATCCAGTAGGGGCTAATCTGGCGCAGGCGCTCACGATCGGCCCCGCTGCCCGCCTCGCGCAGCTTGTCCAGGCGCTGTTCCAGGGCGGCCAGGTAACGGTCCAGATGGCGCGGATCGGGCATGTGGCTGATAAAACCCAGGTGGATCAGGTGCGCCAGTTGATCCTGCATGTCCTCGACGCAGGGCATGGCATCGAGGCTCAACCCCCGTGACAGGCGCCGGCGCAACTGCGCGTAACGCGTCAGTGCCGGCGACAGGCGGTCCCAGAGCGCCACCGCATCGCTGATGATCGCGCCGCGCACCGTCTCCGACAGGACTTCGAACCCGGCGGCATCGCGCGGGGCCTCATCCACCCGCGCTCCGATCACCGCCTGCAGCAGATCAGCCAACAACGGCCCTTCCGGATCGGCATCCAGCGACGCCAAAATGCCGCTATCGGCCAGCGCGGTATCAGGCGACGGCGGCAGCGGCTGGGTCGCCTGCTGCTTGAAACCGGTGAGCTCGCGCTTGAGAAATCTGGCCGGCTTGCGCGCGGCCAGCCGCAGAAGCCGGATCACGCCGCGGCGGTGCTCGCGTTCGGCCCCGGCAGGATCATCGAGCAGCACCAAGTCCACATGCTCGCCCCGGTCGACCAGCGCCGGCACCGCGCGCAGAGTGACGCCGCCATGATCCAGTTCCACGAACCCGGGCAGATCGGTATCCGGCCATTCGGTTAGTTCCCGCCGTTCGATACCGTGATCCGGGCGGGACTGGACCGCCTCGCGCGCCCGCTCACCCAGCCGCTGGCGCAGGGCATGCAGATCCCGGCCGCTGTCCAGCACCCGGCCCTGCTCGTCGATCACCTCGAAGCGCATCTGCAGATGCCGGCTCGGTGAAAAGCCCTGCCAGGCATCCGCTGGAATGGCGCTGCCGGTCATGGCCCGAACCGCCTCGCGCAGCCGATCCCGCAGGCTGCCCGAGGCGAAATCCAGCCGCTCGGCGGCGGCCCGGGCGAATTCCGGTACCGGCACCACCTGGCGGCGCTGGGCCTTGGGCAGGGCCTTGAAGTACTCGCGGATCTTCTCCTCCAGCAGACCCGGCACCAGCCAGTCCGCCCGCTCGTCGGGAAACTGGTTGATCATCGGCAGCGGCAGCCGCGCGGTGACACCGTCATCCGGGTCCCCCGGCTCGAAGCGGTAGACCAGGCCGATGGGCACGTCGCCCAGACGCAGCACCTCGGGAAACGCGTCGGCCGGCAGATCCAGCCCCGCGTGGCGCAACAGGCTGTCCTCGTCGAAGCGCAGCGCGGCATCGCCATGGTCGTTGATCCAGGCCATCAGCGACTTGCGGTCGCAGACCGCGGCCGGCAACACTTCGTCGTAGAACGCAGCCTGGGTGGTTTCGTCCACCAGCAGATCGCGACGGCGAAAGCGGGCCTCGCGATCGGCGATATCGGTCACCAGTGTCTGGTTGTGGGCCAGGAACTCGGGCAACCGGTTGCGATTGTCGGTCACGGCAAAGGCGACCAGCCCGTCGCGGATGAATATCTCGCGGGCCGCGGCCCGGTCGATGCGGCCGTAGTCCACCTTGCGGCCGTCGGCCAGGGTCAGGCCGAACAGTTTCACCCGCTCGCGCCCCGCCACATGCCCGCGCCGCTTGGCCCAGTGCGGCTCGTAATGCTCGCACTGCACCAGGTGGGCGGCGGCCTGCTCGATCCAGGCCGGCTCCACCATTGCCACGTGGTGGGCGTACAACCGGCTGGTCTCGATCAGTTCGCCGGCCACCAGCCACTTGGGGTTGCGGCCGGCCAGTGCGGACCCGGGGAAGATGCGGAAGCGCCGTCCGCGGGCGCCCAGATACTCGCCCCGCTCGTCGAGCTGCCCGACGTGATCCGGCAGGCCGGCCAGCAGCGCCGAATGCAGGGCGTTGTAGTCGCTGTCGGCCAGCTTTGTGGCCAGCCGCTGATTGGGCAGGCCGATGTCGCTGCCGATGCGGCGCAGCTGGCGGACCAGGTCCTCCCACTCGCGCAGGCGCATGAAGTTGAGGAAATGCTCGCGGCACCACTTGCGCAACTGGTTACCGGAGCGTTCTCGCTTGATCGCGGCGAAGGCATCCCAGACCCGGAGCAGGCCGATGAAATCGGACCGGTTGTCGGTGAACGGCTTGTGCGCCTCGTCCGCCGCCTGCCGGGCCTCGGCCGGGCGCTCGCGCGGATCCTGGATGGTCAGCCCCGCGGCCAGCACCCGCAGGGCCGGCAACACCCCCTGATCGTGGCCAGCCAGCAGCATGCGGCCGATGCGGGGATCCAGCGGCAGCCGGGCCAGTCGCCGACCCAGCTTCGTGATCCTATGCCCATCCTTGCCGCGCGTCAGCGCCTCCAGTTGCTGCAACAGGTTGCGGCCGTCCTGGATATGGCGGCGTTCGGGCGGGTCGACGAAGGGAAAGTCCTCGATATCCCCCAGCCGCAGATCGGCCATGGTCAGCAGCACGCTGGCCAGATTGGTGCGGCGGATTTCCGGGTCGGTAAAGGCCGGGCGATTGTCGTAGTCGTCTTCGGCGAACAGCCGAATGCAGATGCCCGGCGCCACCCGCCCGCAGCGGCCGGCCCGCTGGTCGCAACTGGCCCGGGCGACCGGCTCGATCGGCAGCCGCTGCACCTTGGCGGCGGTGGAATAGCGGCTGATGCGGGCCAGCCCGGTGTCGACCACGTAGCGGATGCCCGGCACGGTCAACGAGGTTTCGGCCACATTGGTGGCCAGCACCACGCGGAAACCGTTGCTGGAGGCGAAGATGCGATTCTGAGCCGAGCGGGTCAGGCGGGCGTAAAGCGGCACGATTTCGGCACCGGCGAATTTCGAGCCCGCCAGCGCTTTCGCCAGATGTCGTTCCGTGTCCCGGATATCGCGCTCGCCGGGCAGGAACACCAGGATGTCGCCGGGGCCTTCCCGCCAGAGTTCGCGCACCGCGGCCTCCACGGCTTCGGGCTGATCGGTGCCCTCGTCCGGCGGGCGGTAGCGCACCGTCACCGGGTAGCTTCGACCCTCGACATCGATGACCGGCGCATCATTGAAGAACGCCGAAAAGCGTCCCGGATCGATGGTAGCCGAGGTGACGATCAGCTTCAGATCGGGCCGTTTCGGCAGCAGCCGCTTGAGGTAGCCCAGCAGGAAATCGACGTTGAGTGTGCGCTCGTGGGCCTCGTCAATGACGATGGCCTCGTAGCGGTTGAGGAACCGGTCCCGCGCGGTCTCGGCCAGCAGGATGCCGTCGGTCATCAGCTTGACCTGGGTAGCCTCGCCCACGCTCTGCTCGAACCGCGTCTGGAAACCCACCAGCCCGCCCAGCGGCACCGCGACCTCGTCGGCGATGCGCTGGGCCACGCTGCGGGCCGCCAGGCGGCGCGGTTGGGTGTGGCCGATCAGCCCGCGCGCCCCCAGTCCGGCCTGCATCAGGATCTTGGGCAACTGGGTGGTCTTGCCGGAACCGGTGGCGCCGCAGACCACCACTACCTGATGATCACGCACCGCCGACGCAATTTCCTCGGCGCGGGTCGATACCGGGAGTTCCGCGACCAAGTCGATGGCCGGCCGAGCCGCCAGGCGGTCGCGGGTTTTTGCCGCGCTCGCTGCCACCTCGGTTTCCAGCGCCCGGCGCTTGTCCGACGATCGCGCACTCTGTAGCTGACTGAGCAGGCGGTGGCGATCGCGGGTTTGTAGCTCTTCCAGCGGCGACCCGCGGTCGTTATGTGCGCTCATGACGCCGCGTGAACCGCGGTGCTGGTCGTGTTGCGATTCACTCAAGTGCCGGAAAACGGATTTTCGATCACGAGATCACCGATCCGCTGGCCGTGCTGCATATCCTCGGTGAGCAGGCGCCGGCAACCAGCCTCGCGCGCGGCGGCTATGATCAGGCTGTCGTAGAAGCTGTAGCCGTAACGCGGCTGTAATTCGACCGCGTCGCGATAAAGACCGGGCGACGGCATGACATGCCAAAGCGGTGCCAGCACGGTGTTGAGAAACCGACCTGCATCAGTCGGCGTTGCCGGCGTGGCGAGTTTGGTCAGGATGATATTCAGCGTTTCCTGAACCACCTGAAAACTGATTACGCCGGACCCTTCGGCCAGCGCCCCGTCTACCACCGCTGACGCACGATCCCGCTTGCGCTGGTCCTTGTCATCGAACAAATAGACCAGCACGTTCGAATCCAGAAAATCAGCGCTCATTCATTTCCTCGCGGGTGAACCTGCGCCCGTCGGTGCGCAGCTTTCCCCGCAATTCGTCCAGCACCGCCCGGGCTTCCTGCAATTGCTGATCACGTCGGGCGTAATCGGCCAGCCAGCGGCGAAACTCGGCGTTGAGGGTGGTGTGCTCGGCGCGGGCACGCGCCCGGGCCGCCTCGATCAGCGCATTATCCGCACTCAGCGTAATGTTCTTCATCACTTCACACTGTTTTCGTGTACACGAGAATAGTGTACACAACTCTGCTGCCTGGTTGTCATGGTCGGATTGTTAACCTGTCGCGGTTTGCTAAAGCGCCGCCGCTCATGACCGATACCCAGACTTTCGACTACCTCATCGTCGGCGCCGGCTCGGCCGGCTGCGTGCTGGCCGACCGACTGAGCGCGGACGGCCGCTTCTCGGTCTGCCTGCTGGAGTTCGGCGGCAGCGACCGCTCCCCGCTGATCCGGATGCCCGCGGCGCTGTCCATTCCCATGGGCATGAAGCGCTACGACTGGGGGCTGTACAGCGAGCCCGAGCCGGGCCTCAACGGCCGGCGCCTGCACCATGCCCGCGGCAAGGTGGTCGGCGGCTCGTCGTCGATCAACGGCATGGCCTGGGTGCGCGGCAGCGCCGGGGATTTCGACGACTGGGCCGCGCGGGGCGCCACCGGCTGGGACTACGCCCACGTGCTGCCCTATTTCCGGCGCGCGGAGGACTGCCTGTACGGTGCCGATGACTACCGGGCCACCGGCGGGCCGGTCGGCGTGTGCAACGGCAACGGCATGGCCAACCCGCTCTACCGGGCCTTCATCGAGGCCGGGGCCCAGGCCGGCTACGGACACACGACCGATTACAACGGCCACCGCCAGGAGGGCTTCGGGCGCATGGACATGTCGGTGCGCGACGGCGAGCGCTGCTCTACCGCCCGCGCCTATCTCGAACCGGCCCGGCGACGGCCCAATCTGCAGGTCATCCGGCACGCCCTGGCCGAGCGAATCCTGCTGGATGGCCATCGCGCCACCGGCCTGGTCTACCGACGCGGCGGCCGCTCGCATCGGCTGCAGGCCCGGCGGGAGGTAATCCTCGCGGCCAGCGCATTCAATTCGCCCAAACTGCTGATGCTCTCGGGCATCGGCCCGGCGGCCCACCTGCGCGAGCACGGCATCGAGGTGGTCCACGACCTGCCCGGCGTAGGCGCCAATCTGCAGGATCATCTGGAAATCTGGGTGCAGCACACCTGCCGGCGGCCGATCAGCCTGAATGGCCGCCTCGGCGCGCTCAGCAAGCTCGGCATCGGGGCCCGCTGGCTGTTACGCCGCGACGGCCTTGGCGCCAGTAACCAGTTCGAGGCCAACGGCTACATCCGCAGCCGGGCGGGTCTGCGCTACCCGGACATCCAGTTCCACTTCCTGCCCGGCGCCATCGCCTACGACGGTTCCAGCGCCGCGCCCGGTCACGGCTTCCAGGCCCACCTGGGGCCGAACAAGCCGGACAGCCGCGGCCACGTCCGCCTTCGGCCCACGGACCCGCAAAGTGCGCCGGTGCTGACCTTCAACTACCTGCAGGAGGACGCCGACCGCGAGGCGTTCCGCACCGGCCTGCGCCTGACGCGGGAAATCTTCGCCCAGCCCGCCCTGGACGACTATCGGGGCGAGGAGCTGTCACCGGGACCGGCGGTTACCACCGACGACGAGATCGACGCCTGGGTGGCCGAGCATGCGGAAACCGCCTATCACCCCTGCAGCACCTGTCGCATGGGCACCGATGACCTGGCCGTGGTCGATCCGGCCTGCCGCGTGCACGGCATCGGCAATCTGCGGGTGGTGGATTCCTCGATCATGCCGCGCCTGACCTGCGGCAACATCAACGCGCCCACCATCATGCTGGCCGAAAAGGCAGCCGACGCGATTCTGGGGCGGCCGCCGCTGGCCCCGACGGACGTCCCGGTCCACGAGCCACCGGCCTGGCAGACACGCCAGCGGACGTCGACACCCAAGCGCCCACTAGCGGATTAAGCTCGGCAGGTCAGCCGGCGTTATGCGCCTTCATCTGCTTCGACCATGCCGCATAGTCGGTCAACGGCAGCCACTCCATGTCCACGACGGTATGGCCGGCCGAGTCGCGCCAGACGGGCAGCTGATGGATCAGCTCGTCGAGATGCTCGGCCGAGTCCACGGCAATCACGCCGACCACCTCGTACTGACCGGCCACCTTGTAGACCCACTTGATCACGCCCGCATCGCGAGCGCCCATCACCGCCTCGGTTTCCGCGATCCAGACGTCGAAGAACTCGGCCAGCGACATCGACTCCGGCTTGACCAGCTGCACACGAAAGAAAACGTCCATAACCTCTCCCTGTTTGCCGAAGCCCCCGGCGTGCCCCGAGACTAGCACCATGGACATTCATGGTGACCAGATCCAGGGCGCTCGCCGCCAGCAGGAAGACAGCCTGGCGTGGACGAGCCTGGGCGACTTTCAGCTTGCGGTGGTGGCCGATGGCATGGGTGGTCACCCCGGTGGGGATGTGGCCAGCAACGCAGCCATCGACAGCTTCGTGGATTACCTGCGCGCCACGTCCGCCGAACGCTGGCAACAACCGCCTGCTGTCCTGGAAGCGGCTCTGCGGGCCGCCGACGCGCGCCTGCACGTGATCGAGCGTGACGACCCCGCCCTCGCCGGACTGGGCACCACGCTGGCGGCACTGCTGTTCGCCCCCGATGCCGTCTACCGGGCCAGCGTGGGCGACAGCCTGATCTACCGCCTGGACGGCGACAGGCTTGCCCGGGTCAACGAAGTCCATGGCGACGGGCCCATGGTATCCAGCTGCCTGGGACCGGCACTTACCCGTGTTGACGTTGCCCAACTGCCGCCGGCCAAGGCACCGCACCCACGTTATCTGATTGCCAGCGACGGCATAGAGACCCTGCCCGAATCCGCACTGGCCGAGGCAATAGGCACGGCGGTCAGCGCCCGGGCGGCGGTTACCGACCTGCTGACCCGGATTGACAGCACCAACGCGGTAGCTCAGGACAATGTCACCGTGGTCGCGGCCCTGCCCGACTACTGACCGAACAGGCCGTCGAAGAGGTCGCGCGCCTTGTCACCGGCCCGTTCCAGTATCCCGGGTTTCGCTGACTCGCTGGCGCCGTCCGCCAGCACCACGCCACAGGGATCATCCGTGGCAAAGGTGCGATCGAATGCCCCTTCCGCGATCAGCGACAACCCGCCCGTGGTGATAGCCGCGCCGACACGGCCGGCCGCCTGCAGCTTGGCGGTCAGGTCGCCGGAGGTGGGGCGCGGTCTGGTGAGGGTACCGCCGATGGAAAAGCCGCCGGCCAGCGTGCCCAAATTCACCCCGATGCCGCTGCGCGCGGTGGGCTTGACCCGGATGGCCACCGCCTCGGAGGCCAGGTCGATCACCGCGTTACCCAGAACGTTGACCTTGTCGGTCTGCATGGCAATGGCCTTCTCCCCCTGCGCCACGCCGTCCTTGATCGCCAGCTTCAGAGCCGCACACACCAGATCGGTACGGGCCTCCTCGTCGGCCAACGGGTTGATCTGCTGCAGCACCGAAAACACCACATCGGCGCCGATGACATTGGTGGCGTTATTGCCCAGCGTGCCCCGGCCCACCGACAGCTGCAGATCCCCGTTGAAGTTGCCGGCCACCGCCGCCGGGCTGCTCCCGGCGCCCTCCCCCTGCAACCGGAAATCACTGGGGGCCGCGTCGATGAGATCGGCATCAGCCAGGGCCGGCAGTTCGCCCGGCCGGAAATCCGCCAGTTGCACGCCGAGGGCCAGTACCGGCGGGGAGGGGTTGGCGTCCAGGCCCAGCGTCGCCTCGAGCTGCCCGCCGGCAAGCTGCGCCCGGATCGGGTCGATGCGCAGCTTTCCGGCATCCAGGGCCAGCGTGGTTTCGAGGTCTTCCAGCACCAGGCCGTTACTGATGACGCGACCGGCGGTGACATCAATATCGGCGTCCAGCGCCTGCAGTGGGGCCAGGGGCATCGGCGTATCCGAGATCAGGCGGTCTTCACCGGACTTGGCGGCCTCGCCCTGGAACGGCCGCAGATCGAACTGGTCCGAGGTCAGCTCACCGGTCAGCCGCGGACGCTCGCCGCCCCGCACCAGCCGTCCGGAGCCGCTGAGATCGGACTCCCCCAGCCGCCAGTCGAATGCGTGAACCCGGTACTCGGCATCGGTGTCCCGCAGGCGCTGCCAGGCATCCATTCGGGCGTCGATCTGAAGCGCCCGCTCGCGGTAGCGGCCTTCCAGTTCGAGCGTCATCGGCCGGTTGGCGCCGGGCGCCTGCAATGTCAGACGGGACACCGTGGCCTGCTCGGCCTCGGTCCGCTCATCCGGCCGATAAACAACCTGGGCATCGCGCAGGGTGACAGTCCGGGGGAAACCTACCGTCCAACCGCTCTCGTCATCTCCCTCGGCGGCATCCGCTGGCGAGCGGCCCAGTTGCCAGTTGGCGCCATGTTCGGAATGACGTGCCAGACGGACTTGCGCGCCGGTCACGGTGACGTCGCGCAGATCGATCGTGCCGCTGAGCAGGGGCAACAGCGCCACGCCGATGTCGATGCGCTCCGCAGCAATCAGCGGCCCATTATCAGCCCAGTCCGCATTCGCCAGCGACACCGACGCCGCCGACAACGCCGGCGGCCAGCCGCGATCCAGGCGCAGGTCGCCCCCGATCCGGAAATCACGCCCGATGGCTTCGGACACCGCCGTTTCCAGCGCAGCCCGGTGCTGGCCCACGTTGTAGAAAAGCCAGATGCCGACCAACGCCAGGAGCAGCAGTCCCGGCAGCCCGAAACCCGCCACCAACAGCCATCTGCGCACGTGCATCTCCCGATCCGGCCCCGAAAACCATTGTGGCACGGCTGCCCGAGGGACCGGCGGCCGCGTAGAATGACGATCCGCAATCCGCTCACGACACCGCACGCAACCGGCGGTCGCCAGCAGCCATGTCCTTCAACACGATCGAGCACAACCGCCGTCAGAATCACCTGACGGGCCGCGACGAGGTGTGGCTGTTCGGGTATGGCTCGCTGATCTACAAGGCGGATTTCGCCTTCCTGGAACACCGGCCGGCCACCATCGAGGGCTGGGCGCGACGCTTCTGGCAGGGCTCGCATGATCACCGCGGCACGCCGGACGCGCCCGGCCGCGTGGTCACGCTGATTGAGGCGGCCGGCGAGACTTGCGGCGGCATGGCCTATCGGGTCGCCCCCGGCGTATTCGAGCATCTGGATCACCGGGAGAAGAACGGCTATCTGCGGCTGGTCACGCCGCTGACCTTTGCGGACGGTGCCACCGCCGAAGGGCTGGTCTACATCGCGGGACCGGATAATGCCGCCTTCCTGGGGCACGCGCCCGACAACGAGATCGCGACGCACATCCGCCACGCGGCCGGGCCCAGCGGCCGCAACCGGGACTATCTTTTACAGCTGGATGAGGCGCTGCGGGAACTGGGTTTCGATGACCCGCACGTGCGCACCGTGGCGGACGAACTACGAGCGCAGGAGTCCGCCGCTAGTACGGCTCCTTGAACGGCCGAAGATCGATTTCCTGAGTCCAGGCCGACGGGTGCTGACAATGCAGGTGCCAGTAGGTGTCGGCAATGGCGTCGACATCAAGCAGTCCGCCCTCGCCCTTGGCCTCGGCCAGCGCCGGCACGAACTTGCGCACCCGCTCGCCGTCCACCCCGCCGTCAATCAGGACATGCGCGACGTGGATGCCCTGCGGGCCGTACTCGCGGGCCATGCTCTGGCTGAGCATGCGTAACCCCGCCTTGGCGGCGGCGAAGTGGGCAAATCCCGGCTTGCCCCGCAGACTGCCCGACGCGCCGGTGAAGATCACCGTGCCGCGCCCCAGCGGCACCAGCCGGCGGGCCGCCTCGCGGCCAACCAGGAAGCCGCCAAAACAGCCCACCCGCCAGAAATCCTCGAACTGGGCCGCAGTGAGCTCGCGGAAGTCGATGATAGCGTTGTTGCCGGTGTTCGAGACCACCACATCCGCCGGGGCGTGGTCCGCGGTGTCCGCCATTGCGCGATCGAACAGGGCGATCACGTCCGCTTCCACCGTCACATCGGTGGGCACCGCCTCGGCACTGTTCCCGGCGGCCCGGATAGTCGCCACCACCTGGTCGATCTTGGCCGGTGTACGGCCGGCCACGAACACGTGATACCCCTCGGCGGCAAAGCGTCGGCACACCGCGGCGCCGATGCCCTGTTCCGCGCCGACGCCAACAACAATGGCACTGGGACGAGTCATGAGCATGCTCCCTGGTTCCGGGCAGGACGAAACGCCCGCCGCCTGTCGTCAGACGGCAATGGGCGCCTTGATGGCCGGGTGGCTTTCGTAGCCCGCCACCCGGATATCGTCGAACGTGAATGCGAACAGGTCGGTCACGTCCGGATTGAGTTCCAGCTGCGGCAGCGGCAGCGGTTCGCGGGTGAGCTGCTCGTCGGCCTGCTCGAGATGATTCGAGTAGAGGTGCGCATCGCCGAAGGTATGCACGAAATCGCCCACACCCAGGCCGGATACCTGCGCCACCATGTGGGTCAGCAATGCATACGAGGCGATGTTGAACGGCACGCCCAGGAAGATATCCGCGCTGCGCTGGTAGAGCTGGCAGGACAGCCGGCCGTCGGCCACGTAGAACTGGAACAGCGTGTGGCAGGGCGGCAGCGCCATGTGGTCCACCTCCGCCGGGTTCCAGGCCGAGACGATGTGGCGGCGGGAATCCGGATTCTCGCGGATCGACCGCAGCACGTTGGCCAGCTGGTCGATGGCGCCGCCGTCCGGCGCCGGCCAGGACCGCCACTGGTAGCCGTAGACCGGGCCCAGGTCGCCGTTCTCGTCGGCCCATTCGTCCCAGATCGAAACGTTATTGGCCTTGAGATAGCCGGTGTTGGTATCGCCGGCAATGAACCACAGCAGTTCGTGAATGATCGCGCGCAGATGCAGCTTCTTGGTGGTCACCATCGGAAAGCCGTCATTCAGGTCGAAGCGCATCTGCCAGCCGAACACCGAGCGGGTGCCGGTGCCCGTGCGGTCGTTCTTGTCCACCCCGTGCTCGCGCACGTGGCGCATCAGCTCGAGGTACTGACGCATCAGTTGCGCACTCCCTGCTGATTCACCCCGCGATGCGCCAGCGCCAGCAACAGCAGGCCGCCGGCGATCATCGGCAGGCACAGCAGCTGTCCCATGGTCATCCAGTCGAAGGCAATGAAACCGAGATGGGCGTCCGGCTGGCGGAAGAACTCGGCGGTAAACCGCAGCGCGCCGTAGCCGATGAGAAAGAACCCGGATACCACCATCCGGCGGCGCGGCCGGCGCGCCACGAACCACAGCAGCGCCAGCAGCACGATGCCTTCCAGCGCCGCTTGGTAGAGCTGCGAGGGGTGGCGTGCGAGCGCGTCGACCTGCGGATAGATCATCGCCCAGGGCACATCCGTCGGCCGGCCAACCAGCTCGGCATTGATGAAGTTGGCAATGCGGCCGAAGAACAGACCGATCGGGATCACCGGGGCCACGAAGTCGGTCACGTCGAAGAACTGGCGGCCGGTCTTACGGGCGAACCATGCGGCCGCCGCGAACACCCCGAGCATGCCGCCGTGGAAGGACATGCCGCCCTCCCAGATCAGGAACAGCTGCAGCGGGTCGCTAAGCAGCAGTTGCGGCTGGTAGAACAGCATGTAGCCGACGCGCCCGCCGACCACCACGCCCAGCACGACGTAGAAGAGGAAGTCGCCCACCTCGTCGCGGTCCCAGTGGACGTGGGCCGCCCGCGTGCGCCACACGGCCACGCCCCAGCCGACGAGAAACGACAGCAGGTACATCAGGCCGTACCAGTGCACGGCCAGCGGCCCGAGACTGATGGCGACCGGATCGAATTGCGGGTGCACGAACATCGCCGCGGAGTTTAGCAGGCACATCTGGCCGCCGGGCGGTGGCCGGCGCCCGGCCGGTCATTCGCCGATGCGCGCCACCCCGATGGTATTGGCGTCGGTGCCGAACCAGATGGCGTCGCGCTCGGCGTCATACACCATATGCCGCACGGCGCCACCGCCGCTGGGAATCGGCTCGTTGGCCACGTAATCCGATACCGCCGGATCGAACGCCACCAGCCGGTTGGGATTGACCCCGGTTTCCACGAACCACAGCCGTCCCTCGCCATCCATGGTCATGCCGTAGGGAAGCGCCTGCTTGCCGCCGGGCGCTGCCCATTCCGTGAACTTCCCGGATGGCGGGTCGAGCCGGCCCAAATAGCCGCCCAGGTAGTCCACGTACCAGATGGCGCCGTCGTCGGCGATCGCCAGCCGGCGCGGCCGGGCATCGTCGCGCTGGATCTCGTACTCGCGCACCTTCAGGGCGCCGGGCTCCAGCCGCGCCAGCTTGCGGGTGCCAAACTGCGTGAACCACAGCATGCCGCTGGGTGCGATGCGCAGCCCGTACGGCCGCGCCCGCTCGGTGGGCAGCTTGATCACGTCGAATTCGCTGCGGTCCGGATTCAGCCGCCCGATGGCGTTGTAGCCCTGCATGGTGAACCACAGGTCGTCATCGGGCCCGAACTGTTGAGTGTGCGGATCCCCATTGCCGCCGGGCAGCCGGAACGTCTCCTGATCACCGCTTGCCGGATCGACCCGGATGATGCGGGCGTTGCGGTTGCCCGCCACGTAAAGCTTGCCGTCGGGCCCGGTAATGACGTTGTGCGGCCCGGTGCCACGGGCCAGATCAAAGCGCTGGAACTCGCCCGATTCGGGATCCAGCCGGGCGATGTAATCCCCGGTCTGTCCGACGAACCAGATGCGGCCATCCGTCGCCACCGTCGGGTCGCGCGGCCGGGTATCCTCCCAGGGCACGGTCCATTCCTTGATCGACACGGCGATTTTCGCCTGGGCCTCGGCCAGTGCCAGCGGCGCGTTGGCCACCAGACCCAGCGCGATCAGCAATCGAATCACGGGCATGCCGCACTCCATGAAAATGCATCCTGTCGCCATCATGGACCACGGCCCGGCGCGGGGGTTCGGTTTCCGGCGGCGATGATGCCACCCTGTCCTTTCCGTTCCGGCATTCACGGGCGCCACCATGACCAATCGACTCACCGACCAGACCAGCCCCTACCTGCGCCAGCACGCCGACAACCCGGTGGACTGGTGGCCTTGGTGCGACGAGGCCCTGGCAACAGCCCGCGCCGAGGACAAGCCGGTGCTGCTGTCGGTGGGCTATTCCGCCTGCCACTGGTGCCACGTGATGGCTCATGAGTCGTTCGAGGATGACAGCATCGCCGCGCTGATGAACGCGCACTTCGTAAACATCAAGGTCGATCGCGAGGAACGGCCCGATCTGGACAAGATCTACCAGATGGCGCACCAGATACTCACCCAGCGGCCCGGCGGCTGGCCGCTGACCGTGGTGATCGACCCGCATACCCAGACCCCGTTCATGGCCGGCACCTATTTCCCGGCCACCGCCAGCCTGGGCATGCCCGGTTTCGCCGACGTGCTACGCCAGGTGGCCGACTGGTACGCCGGCAACAGCCACAAACTGGGCGACCAGAAACAGCAGCTGGACAAGATATTCGCCCGCCTGGACCCGGCGCCCGGCCAGCTACCCGACCGCAAGGCGCTGACCCGCGCCGGCAAGGAACTGGCGGCCAGCTTCGACCGCAAGTACGGCGGTTTCGGCAGCGCCCCGAAGTTCCCGCACCCCGGCAGCCTGGCGCTGGCCGAACGCCTGGGCCGGCGCGGCGACGAACGCGCGGCCCGCATGGCCAGCTTCAGCCTCGAACAGATGGCCGCGGGCGGCCTGTTCGACCACCTCGGCGGCGGCTTCTTCCGCTACAGCGTGGACGACCGCTGGGCGATTCCCCATTTCGAGAAGATGCTCTACGACAACGGCCCGCTGCTGGCTGCCTGCGCCCAACAGGGCCTGACCACTACCGCCCACGCCACCGCCGACTGGGTCCTGCGCGAGATGGCCGCGCCCGAGGGCGGCTTTTACAGCAGCCTGGATGCCGACAGCGACGGCCATGAAGGCGCCTTCTACGTCTGGTCGCAGGCAGCGGCCGAATCAGCACTTGGGGATGCCTACCCACTTTTCGGCGCCGCCTATGGCCTGGACCGGCCGCCCAACTTCGAAGGCCGCTGGCACCTGCAGCGCGCCGACGACGACGCAACCCTGGCCGAGCAGTTCGGCCTGGCGGTGGATACAGTGGCAGAGCGTCTGGCCGCGGCACGCCAGACGCTGTTCGAGCAGCGCGCCGCCCGCACCCGGCCCGACCGCGACGACAAGATCCTGACCAGCTGGAACGCCCTGATGATCGGCGGCCTGTTCACCGCCGCCGATGCGCTGGACCGCGCCGACTGCGCGACCGCCGCCGATGACGCCCTCGCCATGATCCGTCAGCATCTCTGGTGCGACGGCCGGCTGCTGGCCGTCCACGCCGGTGGTCGCAGCCACACCAGCGGCTTTCTCGACGACTACGCGTTCCTGCTGGACGCACTGCTCACCGCCCTGCGTACCCGGTGGCACAGCCCGGATCTCGCCTGGGCGACGGACATCGCCGACGCACTGCTGGCCCATTTCGCGGACGACGCCAACGGCGGGTTCTACTTCACCCCCGACGATCACGAGCCGCTGCTGCACCGCCCGCGCCCGTTCCAGGATGAATCCACCCCGGCCGGCAACGCCGTGGCCGCCCGCGCGCTGCTGCATCTGGGCTGGCTGATCGGCGAACCGCGGTATCTGACCGCTGCGGAACGGACCCTGGCTGCCGGCGCCACGCTGATGAACGACTACCCCATGGCGCACTCGAGCCTGCTGCTGGCACTGGACGAGTATCTGGACCCGCCGCCGGTGGTGATCCTGCGCGGCGGCGATCCGGATGGGGTGCGCACCTGGCGGCAGGCTGCGGCCAGAACCAACGCCCTCGCCACTGTCTACGTCATCGCCGCGGATGCCGCCGACCTGCCCGCAGGTGTGGCGGATAAGCCAGCGGAACCGGACGGCCCGGTGGCCTATGTCTGCCGGGGAACGGTCTGTGCACCGCCGGCCCGGTCGGTGGCTGAGCTGGAGGCGCGGCTTGGATGATGCGGGGTTGGCGGTGACGGGGCGTCGGCCGGCATGAGCAAAGCCCCGTCAGCGATTCAGCACAAGAATAAGGAAGATTCCGCCCCGCTAAAGCGGTCCGGGTAACTTTCTTGTGCAACAAGAAAGTTACCAAAGAAACGCTTCCGGCGGGCGAGTCCCGCCCCGAACGGGGTTCGGGGCGGGATGCCCCGTGCGCTTCGGTCGGCGAGGGGGTGTTTCGACGGCACGTCCATGTGCCGGCGAAAACCGCGCGCACTTTCCTGTGCGCGCCCCTACGGGCCGGGAACCTCGCCGCCCTGCAGTGCATACTTGTGGTTGGCGCGGCATCCCTGCCGCGCAAGGCCACTTTGGACATCCCTGTCCAAAGGGCTCGTCCCGACGGGAATCAAGAGGTGCCACATCCGGGTGTGGTTGCCTCTTCCTTCCCGTTAGCGCTTGCCGGCAACGAGCATCGCCCTTAATCCCGGTCTACGGCAAGAACGACCCCGGCCACTGCCCCTTCTGCCAAAGCGAAAACCCATCCATCGCCAGTGCAATACTCATGTGCACGAACGCCCCCGGCCAGATCGACCCCGCTCGCAGCGACAGAATGCCCAGCAGGATGCCGAAGGCCACCGCCCCGGCGGCCTCCGGCCAGGGCTTGGTGAAGTGGATCATCAGATACGGCAGGCTCATCAGGAAAATGGCTGACGCGCCGTAGACCCGTGCCAGCGCGTGCAGCAGAAAGCCCCTGAAGAAGAATTCCAGGCACACGAACTGCAGCAGATAGACGCATTCCCAGGCCAGCAGATCCAGCCAGCTGCGTCCGGCCAGCAAATAGAACGGATAGGTGTGCTGGAACTCGGTGGTGAAGCTCACCACAAAGGCGAAGCCCACGATCGGCGTGGCCAGCGCGGCCGCCCAGGGCAGATACCGGGTGGTGTCATGCCAGCCGATGCCGTAATCGGCCAGCCGGTGGCCCAGCACCCACCGGATCACCGCCAGCGGAATCAGCACATACCCGACCAGCAGCACGCCGGCCCACCAGACATTGCCCAGCAACTGGCCCCAGGTGCTACGCAACAGCCGGAGAGCCTCAAGCCGCCCGAGCCAGGCCTCGAGTACACCCTGGAACACCTCGTAGAACCGCAGGTAATTCATGCCCAGCAGACAGACCGCGACGGTCAGCAACACCGGCGCCAGGGCGCGCCAGTTGGCAATCTCGGCCGATCGCCAATCACGGTCGATCGCATCCAGGGCGGCCGCCAGCCGGCGGGGATGGAACCGGGCCATCCAGTCAGTCAATGCCGTATACCTCTCGGGGTGACGCGGCACCAACGTGCCGGATGGCGGATTGTTCTACCGAACGCGGGTGGTACCCGTATGACGGCAAGCGCAGACCACGCGGGTTGCAGCCGACCCGAAGTGCGGCTTCAACGGGCCAGCCCGTGACCGATAGCCACGCCGGCCAGACACAGCAGCACCGAAGCCACCACATAAGCCGCGGCCGGCAGCATCGCCCCCTCGCGGATCAGGGTCAGGGTTTGCAGGGAAAAGGCGGAAAACGTGGTGAAACCACCCAGCACACCCACCATCAGAAACAACCGCAGCGAATCATCAAGCCAGGCGTGTTCGGTCACCCCCGCTATCCAGCCGATCGCGGCGGAACCCAGCAGGTTCACCAGCAGCGTGCCCCAGGGAAACGCGCTGTCCAGACGCTGATCCACCAGTCCGACGCAGGTATAGCGGGCCACGCCGCCGAGGGCACTGCCCAGCGCCACCATCAACCAGTTCATGTGCTGTGCCCGCTCCGCCGAAACAATCGAAATCCCCACCAATATCGCGGATAACGCCCGAACCCCGTTCGATCATAGCAGCGGTTGGTTGCCTGCCGGGGGCACAAGCATTAGCCTTGCTGACTTTCCACGGTAGCGGCGGGTACGTCGCTGCCGTCTTTCGTTGCAGCTTACGCCTGATCTGCAGGGGATCGAGGGCCTGTTAACGCTACCGCCGATCGCCGCGTTGCTGTCCCAAAATGCGGCGAGGCAAGGCGCGAGGAGAGAAGTTTGGTCAGCCAAATGAACGACGAGCAACGCCGCATCGGCGCATTTTGGGCGCAACCCTCGCCCCGAGAGGCGGAGCGGGGCCCCGCCGCGCAGCGGTGGGGTGCGACCCTCAGCGGGGCGAACGAGTTCGCTGTCGCGGGGCTACTTCCGTCCGCCGGCGGTCGCATCCCGGCTATCGCCGGGAACCCTGCTCCTCGCCTCGAACGGAAAGGGACGCGGGCCATTTTCCCGCAATCCGGCGCTGCAAAGCCCGTCCGTGGGCTTTGCCCTTCGGGCCAGCCTCCGGCTGTCCAGAATGGTTCCGGACCATTCTGTGTCGCTCGCTCATGTAGTGACACTACACCGCACTCGCTCCGCCTTGTCTTGCGGAAAAATGGTCCGCGGCGCGGCGATCTCGATAGCGTTAACAGGCCCTAACATGGATTTTCGCGCCGAGCTACGGCAGCGGCTGGGGCTCGACACCGTCGAGTACCGGCACAATCTGTCCCGCCCGGAACTGTTCCGGGCCGCCCTGGACAATGATCGCGGCCGTATCCGCCCGGACGGCCCGGATGACGAACCGAAGGCCTGGGCCACCAAGCTCGGCGTGGACGGCCCGCTGGTGTTCTATTCCGACCCCTCCTGCACCGGCCGTCCGGTGGCCGACACCTTCGCCGTAGCCTGGCCCGAGGTGGAAGACAAGCTGTGGTGGAAGGCCGATCTGCAGCGCTTCAATCCCGATCACTTCGGCCGGCTGCTCGAACGCGTGGTGGCGCACCTGAACCGGCGGCAGTCGACGCTGTTCGTGCAGGACGTCACCTGCGGCTGGGATCCGGCTTACGCCGTGCCCTACCGCTTCGTCGGCGAGTACGCCACCCACGCGCTGTTCGCCCAGAACATGTTCGCCAGCGGCGTGGAAGGCGTGACCAACGCCGCCGACAAGCGCTGGACCATGCTCAACGTGCCCAGCTTCCATTGCGACCCGGACCGCGACGGCACCCTGAGCCAGCGCGCGGTCATCATGGACATCCGCAACCGCATCGGCCTGGTGCTGGGCCGGGCGGACTACTGCGGCATCGTCAAGAAGACCATGTTCACGGTGATGAACTACCTGCTGCCGGAGATCGACGAATTGTCGATGCACTGCTCCGCCAACGTGGGCGACCACGACGACGTGGCGGTGTTGTTCGGTCTGTCCGGCACCGGCAAGACCACGCTGTCGGCCGACCCGCGCCGCCAGTTGATCGGCGACGACGAGCACGCCTGGACCGCCGACGGCGTGTCCAACTTCGAGGGCGGCTGCTACGCCAAGCTGATCGACCTGGACAAGGAGGCCGAGCCGGTGATCGCCGCGGCCCTGTCCATGCCCGGCACGCTGATCGAAAACGTCCCGGCCCTGCCCGGCAAACCGCTGGCCGAAACCGACCCGCAGGAGCTGGACCTGACCGACGGCTCGATCACCGAGAACACGCGCTTTTCCTATCCGCTGGACGCTAACCCCAATGTTGCCGAGGGTGCGCGCGGCGGGCACCCGGAAACCATCGTGCTGCTGACCGCCGATGCCTTCGGGGTGCTGCCGCCGATCTCGCTGCTGGACGCCGAGGACGTGATGTATCACTTCGTGTCCGGCTTCACCGCCAAGCTGGCCGGCACCGAAGTCGGCGTCACCGAACCACAGGCGGCGTTCTCAGCCTGCTACGGCTCGCCGTTCATGGCGCGCAAGCCGCCGGTTTACGCCGACATCCTCGCTCGCAAGATGAAGAGCCACAAGGCCCGCTGCGTGCTGCTGAACACCGGCTGGTCGGGCGGGCCCTACGGCCAGGGCAAGCGCATCTCGATCAGGCACACGCGAGCGCTGCTCAACGCCGCGCTGGCCGGCGAACTGGATAACGTGGCAACCGATACCCACGACATCTTCGGCCTGCGCATGCCCCGCAGCTGCCCGGGCGTGCCGGCCGAAATCCTGGACCCCCGCCAAACCTGGGCCGACAAGGCCGCCTACGACGCCCAGGCCCGCGAACTGCGCGACATGTTCCGGCAGAACTTCACTGACAAGGGCTTCGATCAGCTCGGCATTCAGCCGGCGATGTAGCGCCTCCCATACGGCACCGTGGCCATTCGCAACACCCGCCACTCGTGAAGGTCAAAGAACTGATAAAACGTATCGAGGAAGATGGCTGGGAGCGGGTACGCATGAAGGGCAGTCATCGCCAGTTCAGATATCCGGTGAAGGGCGGGACCGTCACCATCGCCGGTAAACCGAGTGTTGATGTTCCGCCCGGCACCGCGAACAATGTCCTGAAGCAGGCAGGTCTCAAGCGTTAGGTGGCGGAAATGAAGTATATGGTTGTCATTGAAGAAGGCCCCACCAGCTGGGGAGCGTACGTCCCGGACCTACCCGGCTGCGTTGCCGCGGGGGAAAGTCGCGAAGAAGTATTGGCACTGATCCACGAAGCCATCGAATTCCATCTCGAGAGCGTCAGGCAAGAAGGCGAGCCGGTTCCGGTTCCGCATTCGAGCAGCGAGTTCATCGAAGTTACGGCGGCATGACTGAGGCGTTCATGCGCAGGCGATAGCAATGACGCAACGCAAGCAATTGAAATATATCCATGAAGGACAGTATGTCGCCGAAGTTTATGTAGAACTGATCGAAGACGAGACAGGTTGGTCTCCCTACCTCAGCCTTGAAGACGCCTATAAGCTTGACGATGTCAGGGACTCGCTTCGCCGCGGAAACCTGGAATCAGCGGCGAAACACGGACGCATTTACGAACTGCATCCAGTCGCCATTTGATAATCGCATGACAGCCCCTCGAGGCGCTGCCACGTGCGCGGCGGTGCTGCTCGCCGCCAATCCGGTGCGGGACGTTGCCGACAAAAGCCCGAGGTAGTGCCGGTGCGTTAAACTTCCGCGAAAACCGGTTCGACTGCCCCGGGAGACAAACACATTGCTGTTCCGACTGGTCATTCTCGTCGCGCTCGTGCTGGTGGGCTGGTATCTGTTCCGCAAGCTGACCGCGCCGACGCAGACACCGCCCGACAACAGCCGCAGCCGCGGCGAGTACCGCCCGATGGTGGCCTGCGAGCGCTGTGGCGTGCATGTGCCGGCGGATCAGGCCCTGACCCGTGGCGGCGCCAGCTACTGCTGCCGCGACCACCTACCCGACGACCGCTGAACCCGCGCCCATCCGCCGGCCCGGCAACGCGAACGACCCGTTCCGCGTGAGCACCAACCCAAGCACCATCACCCCGCCCTTCGTCGAGCAGGACTGGCGCGCCATGCGCGCGCTCAACCTCTACCGCTGGGTCGTGGCGGTGGGCGCGGCGGTGCTGTACCTGAACGACGGCACAGTCACCCTGTTCTCGGTGATGTGGCCGGAGCTGTTCGCCTTCGCCAGCGTCGCCTACCTGCTGCTGTGCATTCCGTCGGCAGTGGCCGCCTACCGGCGCTGGCCATCGCTGAATACCCAGGTCTATCTGCTGATCGGCACGGACATCGCGTTCGTGGTGGCCCTGGTGCTGGCCAGTGGCGGCGTGCGCGACGGCCTGGCGGTGCTGCTGATCGCCCCCCTCGCGGGCGCCAGCATGCTGGTACGACCGCGCATGGCGATGCTGTTCGCGGCGGTGGCCAGCCTGGCGCTGCTGGGCGAGGAAGGCTGGCGGTATCTGCGCTATGCCGACGACTCGGCGGCCTGGGTACAGACCGGCATCCTCGGGGCGCTGTTCTTCCTCACCGCGCTGACCGCCAGCACCCTCGCCCGTCAGGCCCGCGCCAACGCGGCGCTGGCAGCGGCCCGCAAGTCGGAACTGGACGATCTGTCGGCCCTGAACGAGCGCATCATCCAGCAGATGACCATCGGCCTGCTGGTGATCGACGAACGGCGCTGCGTGCGGCTGATCAACCGCGCCGGCCGCGACATGCTGGGCATCGACAACGGCGCCATCGGCCAGCGCCTGGCCAGCGCCATGCCCGCGCTGTCCTGGTCGCTGCAGGCCTGGCTGCTCTCGCCCGGCCGCACGTCCGACCCCGTCGGTGCCGGGGAACACAGCGTGATTCCCCACTTCAGCCGGCTGGGCACCGGCGAGCAGTCGCCGATACTGATTTTCCTGGAGGACGCCCGGCGGGTCAGCGAGGCCGCCCAGCAGATCAAGCTGGCCGCCCTGGGCCGGCTGACCGCCAGCATCGCTCACGAAATCCGCAATCCGCTGTCCGCCATCAACCACGCCGGCCAGCTGCTGGCCGAATCCGACCAGCTGGAACCGCCCGACCACAAGCTGCTGGACATCGTGCACCGGCACACCCAGCGCATCGACGCCATCGTGCAGAGCGTGCTGGGTCTGTCGCGCCGCGGCCAGGCCCTGCCGTCCCGGCTGGACCTCGACGAATGGCTGCCCCGCGCCGTCGGCGAGTACCAGCAAAGCCACGACACCCCGGCCGATATCCGCCTCGACACGCTGCCGGCCGGCCTGACCATCCAGGTGGATGCCAACCAGCTGCGCCAGATTCTCTACAATCTGCTGGACAATGCCGAGCGGCACGCCCGGCGCGACGATGCCCCGCTGATCATCCGCATCGGCGCCGGGCGCACCCCGGCCGGCGAAATCTGGCTGGACATCGCCGATAACGGCCCCGGCATGCCCGACCACGTGGCGGAACACCTGATGGAACCCTTCTTCACCACCGACAACGACGGCACCGGCCTGGGGCTGTACGTAACCCGGGAGCTGTGCGAAAGCAATTTCGCCCGCATCAGCGTGGCCCAGGTCCGCCCGGGCGCGCGCTTCCGCATCCTGTTCGCCCGGCCCGGGTCGCTGGAGCCGAGACTCTCGTCCACCTACCAGACCGAGGCCACCGGATGACAACCGGCAACGAACCCCGCCGGCGCGTACTGGTGGTCGATGACGAGGCCGACATCCGCGAACTGATCGAGATCACCCTCGGGCGCATGGGGCTGGACACCGTCGCCGCCGCCGACCTCGGCCAGGCCCGCACCGCCCTGGCCGATCAGCCGTTCGACCTGTGCCTGACCGACATGCGCCTGCCCGACGGCAACGGGCTCGACCTGATCCGCCACATCGAGGCCCGGCATCCGGCGCTGCCAGTGGCCGTGATCACCGCCTACGGCAATACCGAGGCGGCGGTGGAAAGCCTCAAGGCCGGCGCCTTCGATTTCGTATCCAAACCGGTGGACGTGCATCTGCTGCGGCGGCTGATCGACCAGGCGTTGAAAGTGGGTGAACCACCCACCGCCTCCCGGAACAATCACCGCGGCGGCGAATCGCCCCGTCTGCTGGGCGACACCCCCGCCATGCAGCGCCTGCGCCAGACCATCGCCAAGCTCGCCCGCAGCCAGGCGCCGGTGTACATCACCGGGGAATCCGGCACCGGCAAGGAACTGGTAGCCCGCACCATCCATACCCAGGGCCCGCGGGCGGCGATGCCGTTCGTGCCGGTGAACTGCGGAGCCATTCCCACCGAACTGATGGAATCGGAGTTCTTCGGGCACGTGAAGGGGGCCTTCACCGGCGCCGCCCGTGACAAGGACGGCCTGTTCGTGGCCGCCGAGGGCGGCACCCTGTTCCTGGACGAGATCGCCGACCTGCCGCGACACATGCAGGTCAAGCTGCTGCGGGCCATCCAGGAACGCGCCGTGCGGCCGGTCGGGGCCGAAAGCGAAGTCCCGGTGGACGTGCGCGTCATCTCCGCCACCCACCGCGACCTCGCCGATCTGGTCACCAGGGGCGAGTTCCGCGAGGATCTCTACTTCCGGCTGAACGTGATCGAAGTCCACGTGCCGCCGCTGCGCGAGCGCGAGGCCGACATCCCCGAACTGGCTGATTGCATTCTTGCCGGGCTGGCCCGGCATCTGGGCCTCGACCCGGCGCCGATGCTGTCCCCGACCGCCCGCGAGGCGCTGCAGAATTACCGCTTCCCCGGCAACGTGCGCGAACTGGAAAACATCCTGGAACGCGCCGTGACGCTATGCGAGGACGCCGAGATCGGCCCCGAGTACCTGCGCCTGCATTCCCCCCTGCACCGCTCGGCCGGCGTCGAACCCGAACCCGCCAACGCCCCCGACGGCGACGAGTCACCAGCGGCCGGCACCGCCCTGGGAAGCCAGTTGGAAGACGTGGAACGCCAGAGCATCCTCAAGGCCCTGGAAGCCACCCGCTACAACAAGACCCGCGCCGCCGAGAAACTCGGCATCAGCTTCCGGGCACTACGCTATCGGCTGAAGAAGCTGGGGATCGACTGATCACCCGGCGCCACCAGGCCGAAAACGGGCGACACAAACTGACGCAGCACGTCACATTATGACGTTTGCCGCCCGCCTACGACGTAGGAACTATCTGACGTGAAAAGAAAAACCCAGAATTGGCGGAATTCCGCCGGGCACCGTATTCAGGCACGGCCCTTGCTGACGATAACCCCGAAGACGTCAACAAACCTGGAACGTCTCGCTACGCTTCAACCATCGAAGGAGTTTTCAATGGTCAAGACCATGCACAAGCAACAGGGCTTCACGCTCATCGAACTGATGATCGTGGTTGCCATCATCGGCATTCTGGCTGCTATCGCCATTCCGGCCTACCAAGATTATGTGAAGCGATCGAAAGTCACGGAATTAGTGACGGCCGGCAGCGCCTGCAAAACTTCAGTGGCTGAATACTGGCAAACTAATGGAAATCTCCCGACAAATCTCGAAGAATCCGGATGCCGCAGCGCTACTAGCCAGTATGTAAGCTCCATCGGTGTATCGAATGGCATTATCAGTGTCACGTCGCAGAATATTCCCGATGCGAATGGAGATTACGTGCTAACACCTGACGTCTCAGGCGATACTATTGAATGGAGTTGCACAAACTCTACTATTTCTGACACGTATCTACCAGCTAATTGCCGAGGTAGCTAATTTATTAATCAAGAATCAGAAATTAGGGGCCCAATCGGGTCCCTTTTTTTGATAAAAAACCATAGAACAAGCGGAATTGCGGAATTAGAGACGGAGACGGGATCAGGGGAGACGGGGTCACAGGGGAGAGGGGTCAAGGGGAGAGGGGTCAGGTCTTGTCTTTAGGGGAGAGAGGGGAGAGGGGTCAAGGGGAGAGGGGTCAGGTCTTGTCTTTTGCCCCAAACTTGAGAGGGGAGAGGGGTCAGGTCTTGTCTTTTGCCCCAAACTTGGGAACGTGCAACACTTTAAAAGTTGAACAACTCTCGCACCGGCCCGTCACGCCACCCCGACACTGAATCCATGCCCGTCACCCACTCACAGGATGAGGCGCGTCCTCCATCCGGTCTCGCCTGGTCCGCGCGCCTAGTCTGGCGGCGGCTCGGGGCGTGTCATCCCATCCTGCTTTGCGGTGGTCTGCTGGTGGCGTTTCTCGCATTCCATATCCCGATACCGTTCACGGACAAGGCGTACGACGCCCATCGGGTAGCGATCTCGCTGGTCATGGCGCTGTTGCTGATGGGTGGATATCCTCGGCCCGCGCGCTGGATATTGATTGTGGTCACCTTTCTCACGGCATGGGGACTCGCGGCGCTGGTGCAATCGCCGCGGCCCGTCGAGGGCCTGGCAGTGCTGATGACGCATCTGGCCCTGCTGTTGGTGGGTTGGCGGACATTCGCATCGGCGCGAACAAACCCTTCGCTGGCCACCCGCAGCTGGCAAGCGGTGGCGGTAGTCGCTGCAGTGGTCTATGCCGTGCGAACCGGGGCGGCGATCGTGGCCGGCATGCATGCGGACCAGGTGTTGCTGCGGGAAGTGTTTTTCGGCTTTGCCAACGTGCGTCACTTCGCCCAGCTGACGCCGCTTTTGCTACCGGTGATTGCCAGTGCCGCCTGGCCGGCCGATGGGCAGGTGCATCGCGCCTGGAGACAGGCCGCCTGGGCCGCCCTGGTGGCATGGTGGATGCTAGTATGGCTGAACGGCAGCAGCGGCGCGTTCTACGCCATTTGGATCGGGCTCGCGATAACGGTGGCGATCGCCGGCTGGCGGCGGACGGGGTGGCTGGTCAAGACAACGGGGATCGCTTTCGTCGCGGCGCTGGCAATCATTTATCTACTGGATGCGATCACCCCCCTGCTGCGCGGCGTGCTGGAAAGTACTGCACCAGGCCTTAGCGGCCGCAGTTGGCTGTGGCCGCATGCGCTTTCACTGATCAACGCACAGCCGTGGCTGGGTTACGGGCCAGGGCAGTTTGCGTATCTGGTGCCGACGGGTCCGGGGCACCCACACAATCTGGTGTTGTCGTTCGCCCTGGACTACGGGTTGATCGGGCTGGCCCTGGTGGGGCTGCTGTTCTGGCGTTGGTTCTCGCCGCTGCGGCTGGCGCGAGAGGTACGCGCGTTGCCGGAGGTTCAAGCATGTTGGCCGGTAGCACTGATCGCGGCAGCATTCGGCGGCCTTGCCCACGCCACGGTCTCCGGGGTGACGGTGATGCCGCTGTCACAACTGGTTCTGGCGGTGACACTCGGACTGCTTGCCGGGAGTCGCCGGGCCTCGCCGGTGCCCGCTTCCGGTGGCGGCATGGTCATCCGCGCCGGCAGCACCGTCGTAGCGATCGTCCTTGTGGCCAGCATTGCCTTCTCGCTGCCGAGTAGCTGCGGTTACGAAAAAGCAGACGCCGCCTGCCGGTATTCACCAGCATTCTGGGGACAGTATCCATCCGGGGCGGGTGAACCGTTGTACGACGAAGGCACGAGATAGCCATGGCCCGACCACTGCGCTTGGAGTTTGCCAGCGCGCTGTACCACATTACCAGCCGTGGGGACCGACGAGAGGCCATCTACGAAGATGACCAGGACCGGATGCTGTTTCTGGACATTCTGGGCGAGGTGGTCGAACGGCTCGGCTGGCGATTGCATGCCTACTGCCTGATGGGCAATCACTACCACCTGATGGTGGAAACGCCGAGGGCGAACCTCGCCGCCGGCATGCGGCAGCTCAACGGGGTTTTCACGCAGAGTACGAATCGGCGGCACGGGCGCGTCGGTCATCTGTTCCAGGGGCGCTACAAGGCGATTCTGGTTGAGCGGGACGCCTACCTACTCGAATTGTCTCGCTACATCGTGCTCAATCCGGTGCGAGCCGGCATGGTGGCGCGACTTGCGGAATGGCCCTGGAGCAGTTACCGGGCCACGGCCGGGCTGGATTCCATACCGCCGTGGCTGACGGTTGACTGGCTGCTGGACGCATTCAGCGCCAACCGGTCAACCGCGCGGGCCAGCTACGCGGCGTTCGTGGGGGATGCAGCGGGAACGGGTTCGGTGTGGGCCGATCTGAAAAGCCAGGTATTTCTCGGGTCCGACGCGTTCGTGGCGGACATGAAAGAACGCATCGAGGATGCCGGCCAAGACAAGGAGATACCCAGACGCCAGTGGCTGCCCGAGGCCAAATCGCTAACGGAGATCGCGGCGGCGGCCGAGACCCGCGACGAGGCGATACGCATAGCGCATGCGAGTGGCCGCTACACGCTACGCGAGATCGGCGAGCACTTCGGATTGCATTATTCGCGGGTCAGTCGCATTGCCAGAAAGCGCGGGCCATGAATTCGACCTGATGCGGTCAATTATCCTGCGCACAGGCTTTCGGGCTGGCCGTGTTCACCGGCACGAAATGAAACCAGTGACGGACCATGGCGGGATGCAACACGGCCTGTCTTTCCGCGGCCAGATCCGCGCGGGTCACGTTTCGGCTGACCTCACCGGCACGCCGGAAATCAACGGCAACATTGTCCGATGCGTCTTCCATGCGGCTGAGAAAGTCGTACCAGGTCAGGCGAAGGTCACGCTGCTTTATCTGTGCGAAGTACGCCACGCCACCGGGGTCCAGGATTTCAACCGGCGCCTCGAGATAATCGAACGGCCCGGGCGCATTCGGTAGCAGCAGGTGGTTGCTGCGGCCGTCCTCGAGCCGCAGGTTGGCGAACATGTTGAATGATTGCGCGGTCTTGAGCCCCAGATAGGGCGTGATGCCGTTGACGAAAAACAGCGCGATCAACAGCCATGCCCAGACCGGCGTTCGCAGCACGGGGCCATCCCTGAAGTTCGCTGCCGCCGGCGATACGCCACTGGCCCGAATCATGGCAAGCAGGCCGATTGGCAGAATCAGCCACAGTATCCCCAGTTGCGCGTAGGAGCCGTTGGCGGCCAGCGCCGTCAGGCCCAAGACGTATAGCCCCAGCACGACCAGACCAGGCAGCCGGCGAGCCCGCTGCAGGCGAGCACGACTATCGGCATCGGACTCGAGCCAGGCGTGCGCGAAAGGCGGCAGGAACAGGCAGTGCAGTGCGATGGTCAGCGTGGAAAACGGTGCATAGAAGGAGTAACCGCTTAGCGCCAGCAGTGAGTGAAATGCGATGCCCAGATAAACGCCAAGCTGGCGCAGCGACGGTATCAGCAGACAGGCAACGATGAAGGTCTCGATGACGAGGGTGCCGTACATCGCCGACCAGTGAAGCCAGGCCTGACCGACGATCATGTCCGGCAACGGCAGGTGCTGAAGCAGTACCACCGCACAGCTGACGGCCGGATCGAGAAAATCGGTGTTGACCTTGTGGAAGACGCCGAAGAAGTACATCAGCAGGAGCAGCCACCGCCCGATCGGCGCGAAACGGCTGATGAACCAGCGCCAACTCTCGCCTCGCAGCCAGGCTTCCAGCCCGGCCGCAAGCACCCCCAGCACCAGGAAATTTTTCAGCATGCTGTGGTTGGAAAAGACCGGCGCCTGCAGCACGCCGTCGATGGCCAGCGCGGCAATCAGCAGCAGGAAGATCCGGCGCGACAGCGGGAACAGCGCCAGCGCCAGGCCGAGAACCCCCACGGCATAGCTGCTCGGGTAGAGACCGACGCCGTAGTTGTAGGCATAGATCAGGACATGCAGAAACCCGAACACACCGAAGGTGAACAGGAAGAAACCGTACGGCGCTTTATGCCAGCCCTTGCCGGCTTCCAGGCCTTCCCGCCCGAGCATCAGCAGTACCGCGGCGCGGCCAGCACGCAGCAACGGGTAGGACCAGCGCGCCCGACCCGCGGTGGCGGTCAACATGCCGACCAGACGATTGAACCGGGCACTTGATGAAGAAAGCAGCGTCAACAGGTGCATGGCATCGGCGCCGCCGTATACCTGACCATCGCGTTCGACCAGCATGCCCTTGTCCGGCGCAAGCCCCCGATCAATAAACGCCCGGCGCGCATCGGGGGCAGTTCGCAGGTCGATCAGTTCGGGGACTCCAGCACTGTCACGAAGCCGGAGATAACGGACAAAGCGCGCGCAGAACGGGCATTCGCCATCGTAGTAAATGCGTATCGGCGCCATCCGGTGCTCCCATGATCGCTTGACCAACCGGCAGGCCGATCGTTGGCAAGTCAGTCAATCCCGATGGCTGATTATCGGCTGACGGCCACCAGTCCATACCAAGCCAGAGGCATCGGCATCAGGTTGAGTTGGCCCGAAAGCGCAAGGACAGAATGCGAGAACTTCAGCCTCATCGCACAACCGTCAACGTTGAGGATTCCCCACAAACGCCTGCGGCGAGATAATCCGCTGCCGGTAGATACCTGCTTCAAACAGGCGCTTGTCGCCCGTGACCAGTCGGAGATCGGCCCTCGCGGCGAGCAGTTCCCAGAGGTGCTGGTCGCCGGAGTCCGGTGCCAATACGGTTGGCTGCGGCGAAATCACGATCGCATGCTCGGTCAGGGTAACCAGTAGATCGTCAATATCGGGATCGCCCAGCCCATGAATATCGCGCAGCCTAGGGCGCAGGATGACTGCGCGGTATTCGGCGAGCAGAGGCTCGGACAAAACGAACGGAAACGCGGCGCCGAGCATACTATCCAGGATGCGTGCCACCGGGGATGTCGTTTCGCCGGTCAGTAGCCCCGCGATGACAACATTGGTATCGACGACAACAGCGCCGCTCATGTATCGCGGTGACGGCGCACTTCCTCGTTCGCGATCTGCTGCGCCTGATCCGCCGTCATCCGACTCCGCGAGCGTGCCCGCTCGACAAGTTCTTCCGCCTGCTCTCGCGTCTTGATGCCATAAAACTCGAGGCTTTCGTCAATGAGTTGGCGGATGGATTTGCCGCGGCTGGCGGCAGCTTCCTTCAACGCGCGATAGCGTTGGTCGTCGATAGTGATTGTAATTCGGCTCATCGAATAACGACGGTGTTAATGCACTAAAGCATCATAGCACGCACGGGCAACCCGCGACAGCCGGAAACAAATCCGCGAGGTCATAGAAGACCCTTCGATTCGTCCAACAAAAAGGCCCGCCGGCTAACCGGCGGGCCTTGATGTGGCACTTAGGACTCTCGCCGGATCATTCGCCACCCACGGTAATATCGCCCCGGATCGACTCCAGCGTTTTCTCACCGATACCCGGTACCTCGGTGACGTCCGACTTGCTGGAAAAGTCGCCTTCGGCTTCGCGATACTCGACAATCGCCTGGGCTCGGGCTTCGCCGACCCCATCCAGCGTTTGTAACTCCGCCTGGGTGGCGGTGTTGACGTTCACGGCAGCAGCTGCGGCGGCAGCGAACAGGGCGATGATGGATGTGACTGTTATCTTGAGTACTCGCATCCCCGGTCTCCTCTGATACACGTTGTACATGGTCATAATCATCGGCATTACTCGCCGACGGTTCCGAGCCTAGCCAACGTACCCTTGGGGATGCAAGAGTGCAGCAACAATCGCTTATCCGGCGTAGTTTTCTTGGAATATCCGCAGAGAGTCAGACGATATCGGTTCAATCGCGTTCGCAGGCAGTTATCCGAGTCGCTTGCAGCGTCCGCAGAGCGTCATTGATCGGGCCGGTATGATCATCCCCGGGCGTCGAACTAGCAGGTCGGATGAATCCGACCCTACGGCGGTGCCTGCTATCGGGTGCTTGCGCTCCAGTGGAGCGCTACTCATGGCGCCGGCCTGATCGTCCCCGGGCGCCGGAATCAGCGGGTCGGTTGCACCCGACCCTGTGGCCGATCCGGTTTTAGCGGCGGTAGGCCAGCGTCAACCCGTCCGCGATCGGCACCATGGCCAGGTCCACCCGGTCGTCGGCGGCAAGGTGGCGGTTGGCGGCACGGATGGCTTCGGTGGCTTCGTCGTCGCAGGTCTCGTCGGCAACGCGGCCGTCCCACAGGGTGTTGTCCAGCATGATCAGGCCGCCGGGGCGCACCAGGGCCATGCAGCGTTCGTAGTAATCGATGGTGCCGGTCTTGTCGGCGTCGATGAAGGCAAAGTCGTAGCGGGCGAGATGGCCGGCGCGGACTTCGGCATCCAGGGTTTCCAGGGCGGGCGCGATATGCAGATCAACGATATCGGCCACACCGGCCCGAGCCCAGTAGGTCCGGCCGATGGCGGTGGTGTCGGGATTGATGTCGCAGGCCAGCAGGTGACCATCGCGGGGCAGCGCTTCGGCCATGCACAGGGCGCTGTAGCCAGTGTAGACGCCGATCTCGATACCGCGGCGGGCGCCCATCAGGCGCAACAGCAGGGCCATGAGCTGCCCCTGTTCGGGGGCGATCTGCATGTTGGCATCGCTGCGCTGCGAGGTTTCGGCCCGCAGCGCGGCCGCCGGTTCCGATTCCCGCAGGCTGTTGGCACAGAGATAGTCATGCAGGGCCGGGGGCAATCCGATGCTGCGTTGAGACATGGCACGCTCCTGAAGTCACGATCAGGCCCACAGCCTGCATGCGCGGCGCCACGGCGTCACGCCCGCGTTTCACAGTAATCTGACCAGGTTGCCGACACGATCCAAGCCGGAGCATCACCCGATGCCGACCTCCGCCCTGCTGATCCAACTCACCGATCTCCACCTGCTGGCCGACCCGGCCGAACCGCTCGGCGGCTGTCACAACCAGCCGGCGCTGGATGCGGTGCTGGCGGATGTCCGGCAACGTTACCCGGCCCCGGACGGGCTGGTGCTGACCGGGGATCTGGTCCACGACGAAACGCCGGCGGGTTACCAGCGACTGGCGCGACAGCTCGCCGGCCTGCCCTGCCCGATCTGGGCCATTCCCGGCAATCATGACGACCCGGCTGCCATGAAACAGTATCTGACCGGCATCGGGCTGCGCGGGCCGGTGTCGATCGGCGCCTGGCAGCTGCACCTGCTGGATTCACGGGTTGCCGGTTCGGCGGCGGGCCGGCTGGGTCAGCCACAGATGGCTGCTCTGCTGGATGCACTCGACCGATCCCCCGACACGCCGGCGCTGGTGGCCTGCCACCACCCGGCCGGGCCGGTCGGGGCCGGCTGGCTCGACGCGATGCGGCTGGCCGATGGCGATGCGCTGCTGTCGCAACTCGCCGCGCGGCCGCAGGTCCGTGCGCTGATCGGCGGTCATGTCCATCACAGTAGCGATCGGCGCGTGCTGGGCTGCCGTCAGCTCACCACCCCGGCCGTGACCCGCCAGTTTCGTCCCCGCAGCGAACGACCGGTGATGGACCACGCCCACGCCCCCGGCTACCGCGTGTTCCGGCTGGGCGGGAATGGCGAACTGCGAACCCGGGTTCACCGGGTGCCCACGGCCCGGACGGCCCTGCGCGGGAATCCGCCTGTGGATAAAATTGGGGATAAATCCCGCCAGGGCCGATGATATGCGGCTTTCCGATTATTGGGCTTGCACAACCAATTTTTCTGTAACCGGAAATTTATCTTTCGATTCAGCCGCTTGAAGAATTCACTACCCCTCGCTCGCGATGCACTGCAGCAAAAACCCGTCCCTTGTATCCCGTCGACGAAATGTGCATAACCGCCGCTGGCCAACCGGACGTGGCGAACCATGAGCCAGAGATTCGATGAATTAAAGCGGCTAACTAACTGATCGTGAACAGGTCGGACGGGTAGTTCACAGAAGCTGTGGATAACTTTGTGGACACAGTTGGGAAGATGCGCCGAAGTGGGCGTTTTAACGGGGGTTCCGCCTAAGCGGCGAAATTGTAACCAGAGGTTCACAGGGTATTAAAATCAGTCAGTTACGATCTGAACAGACCTTGCCCTGAAACCTGGACAGAGAAACCGGCCGCCGCGGTCAGCCGCTGTGCATAATTGCGCGGCTCGCTGCTATGATCGGTCCATGGCAGCGCCCCCGAATGTCCTCGTCCTGTCCGGGCACGATCCCAGCGGCGGCGCGGGTTTTCAGGCTGATCTGGAGGCCATCGGCGCGCTGGGCGCCCACCCGGCCGGCGTGCTGACCGCCCTGACCCGTCAGGACACCCACGACGCCTACGACGTCTGGCCGATCCCGGACGAACGCTTCGCCGCCATGCTGGACACGCTCACCGCGGACATGCCGTTCGCCGCGATCAAGGTGGGCCTGCTCGGCAGTCCCGGCCAGGCCCGATGTATCACCGACTTCCGACAGACCCGTCCGGGCACCGCGCTGGTGGTGGACCCGGTGCTGCGCGCCGGCGGCGGGGGCCAGCTGGCGGCAGACCCGGTTGCCCGGGCGCTGATCGACGTGCTGCTGCCCATTGCTACCCTGAGTACTCCCAATGCCGGCGAGGCGCGCCTGCTGTGCCCGGACGCGGCCGATCTGGACGACTGCGGCCGGCAACTCTCGCGGGGGCAGCCGGGCTGGGTGCTGATTACCGGCGGCGACGAACCCGGCGACACCGTCACCAATTCGCTGTTTCACGATGGCGCGCCGGTCCGGCGCTTCCACTGGCCGCGGCAGCCGCATCGCTTCCACGGCTCCGGCTGCACCCTGGCTGCCGCGGCCGCCGCGCGCCTGGCCGCCGGCGATGACGTCCCGGCCGCGGTGGCTGCCGCCCAGCAGTACGTGGCCGACGCACTGGCCGCCGGTTTCATGCCGGGCGGGGGGCAGATGATCCCGGGCCGCCTGCCCCGTCGCGCGCCTTGACCGCGCTGGCCAGTGGCGGCGTCTATGCGCTGCTCGATCTCGACACCATTGCCCCGGATCGGGCGCTGTGCCTGGCCCGGGATGTCATCACGGCCGGCGTCGGTGTGCTGCAGCTGCGCGACAAGCACCGGCGCACCGACGCCGTCTGGCGGGCGAAGCTGGGCGAAAGCTGCCAGACCCACCGGGTGCCGCTGCTGATCAACGATGATCTGAACGCGGCACAGCGGGCGGACGGCATTCATCTGGGCCTGGGCGACACGCCGATTGCCGATGCCCGCAGGGCGCTGGGGCCGGACGCGCTGATCGGCGCCACCTGCCACGCCAGTCTGGATCATGCCGTGCGGGCCGCCGACCAGGGGGCCGATTACCTGAGCTTCGGTCGCTTCTTCGTCTCGCACACCAAGCCCCATGCGCCACCGGCCGACCCGGCCGTGCTCACCCGGGCCCGGGCACGCTTTGCCCAGCCGATTGTGGCCATCGGCGGCATCAATCCGGACAATGGCGGCGAACTGGTGGCGGCCGGCGCCCAGTGGTTGTGCGTGGGCCACGGCCTGTTCGCCAGCGCCGATCCGGCCGCCACGGTGCGCCAGCTGCGCGCCCTGTTTCCAACCGACTGAAGGATCAAGTTCATGCCAAGTTCCAGCGACCTGTTCGATGCCGCCCGCCGCGTGATCCCGGGTGGCGTGAACTCGCCGGTGCGGGCGTTCAGCTCGGTGGGCGGCACGCCGCCGTTCATCGACCGGGCCGAGGGGGCCTGGCTGTTCGACGTGGACGGCAACCGCTACGTCGACTACGTCGGCTCCTGGGGGCCGATGATTCTGGGTCATGCCCACCCCGATGTGGTGAAGGCGGTGCAGGCGCAGGCGGGCAAGAGCCTGTCCTTCGGCGCCCCCTGCGAGCTCGAGATCCGGCTGGCCGAGAAGATTTGCGAACTGGTGCCCTCGATCGAGGCCGTGCGCATGGTCAATTCCGGCACCGAGGCGGCCATGACCGCCCTCCGGCTGGCACGTGGCCACACCGGTCGCGACAAGGTGATCAAGTTCGCCGGCAACTACCACGGCCACGTGGATGCCCTGCTGGTCAAACCCGGCTCCGGGTCGCTGACGCTGGGCCTGCCGGCCTCGCCGGGCATTCCGGCCGGGGTGACCGCCGACACCCTCACCGCCGAGTACAACGACCTGGATTCGGTGGCCGCCATCTTCGAGGCCAACCCCGACGAGGTGGCCTGCGTGATGGTGGAACCGGTGGCCGGCAACATGAACTGCGTGCCGCCCGTGGCCGGGTTTCTGGAAGGCCTGCGCGAGCTGTGCGACCGCTACGGCGCCCTGCTGGTGTTCGACGAAGTGATGACCGGCTTTCGCGTGTCGCTGGGCGGTGCCCAGGGCCATTTCGGCGTCACCCCGGACGTGACCGCCCTGGGCAAGATCGTGGGGGGCGGGATGCCGGTAGGCGCGGTGGGCGGCCCCCGCACGGTGATGGATGGCCTGGCCCCGACCGGGGCGATCTATCAGGCCGGCACGCTCTCGGGCAATCCGCTGGGCATGGCCGCCGGGCTGGCCACCCTGACGGCGATTTCCGCGGCCGGCTTCCACGACCGGGTGGCCGCCACCACCCGTCGTCTGTGCGAGGGCCTGGAGGCCGCCGCCAGCCGGCACGGCGTTCCCCTCACCACCCAGCAGGCCGGCGCAATGTTCGGCATCTTCTTCACCGACCAGCGGCCGATCACCCGGTTCGAGCATGTGGCCGCCTGCGATGCCGAGGCATTCAAGGCGTTCTTCCACGCCATGCTCCAGCGCGGCGTATATCTGGCGCCTTCGGCATTCGAGGCCGGCTTCGTATCGGCCGCCCACGGTGCCGTGGAACTGGACGCCACCCTGGAAGCCGCCGATGCGGCGTTTGCCGAACTGGCCGCCTGATACCATTCGTTCGCCTTCCGTTTCCCGAACCCAGCGCTAGTTCCATGGCCAACGCCGATCCCGTCCGTTCAATCCGCCAGCCCGGGTTTCTCACCCGGATGCGGGCCCGCCTCAACCGGGGCGATTCCTGGCTGACCTACGACCTGCGCAACCTGCTGCCGGGCGAGACGGTGGACCAGGACGCCATCGACGAACTGGAAACCCAACTGCTGCTGGCGGACCTCGGCGTGGCCGCCACCGCGCAGGTGGTTGATCGGCTGCAGACGATGTTCGACGGCGGCAGGCTGCGTACCCGCCGCGACGTCGGCGAGGCCCTGCACGAGCACCTGGGCACCCTGCTGGCTTCGGCCGACGAGCCACTGACCATTCCCGATCACACCCGGCCGTTCGTGATCCTCATGGTGGGCGTGAATGGCGCGGGCAAGACCACCACCATCGGCAAGCTGGCGCAGAAGTTCCGTGACCAGGGACTGTCAGTGATGCTGGCGGCTGGCGACACCTTCCGCGCGGCCGCGGTGGAGCAGTTGCAGGAATGGGGCCGGCGGGTGGACGTGCCGGTGATCGCCCAGGCCACCGGCTCGGACCCGGCATCGGTGGTGTTCGATGCCTTTTCCGCCGCCAGGGCCCGGGGCACGGACGTGCTGATCGCCGACACCGCAGGACGGCTGCACACCCAGGCCAACCTGATGGAGGAACTGCGCAAGATCAAGCGCGTGCTGGGCAAGCTGGACGAGTACGCCCCGCACGAGATCATGCTGGTAGTGGATGCCACCGCCGGGGGCAATGCGCTGCAGCAGGCGGTGGCCTTTCACGACGCCATGGGGCTGACCGGCCTGACCCTGACCAAGCTGGACGGCAGCGCCCACGGCGGTATCGTGTTCGCCATCGCCCAGCGGCTGGCCCTGCCGATCCGTTTCGTGGGAGTCGGCGAGAGCGTGGAGGACCTGGGACCCTTCAATGCCGGCGAGTTCATGGAGGCGCTGTTTGACGCCCGTGATTCGTGACTGGTGACTGGTTAGCAGACCGGCTACGAACACGGCATGCTCTTGCCAGTCACGAATCACCAGTCACGAGTCACATGAACCCGTGAACATCGTCGAATTCCATCAGGTGGCCAAGCGCTACCCGGGCGGGCAGATCGCGCTGGAAGGCGTGGACCTCACCCTCGGCCGCCAGGAAATGGCGTTTCTGACCGGGCATTCCGGGGCCGGAAAGTCCACCCTGCTCAAACTGATCGGCCTGATCGAGCGGCCCACCCACGGCCAGGTGATCGTCAACGGCAAGAATCTGGCCCGCATCGGCCGCGCCGGCGTGCCGCGCTACCGCCAGCGGGTGGGCCTGATCTTCCAGGACTACAACCTGCTGTTCGACCGCACGGTGTTCGACAACGTGGCCCTGCCGCTGGTGATCCGCGGCATGCGTCATGCCGACATCGTGCGCCGCACCCGCGCCGCACTGGACACCGTCGGTCTGCTCTCCCATGAACGCAAACGGCCGATCACGCTCAGCGGCGGCGAACAGCAGCGGGTGGGCATTGCCCGGGCGGTAGTGGGCCGGCCGCATCTGATTCTGGCCGACGAGCCCACCGGGAATCTCGACCCAGCCCTGTCTGCCGAGATCATGCGTCTGTTCGCCCGCCTCAATCAGGCCGGCACCAGCGTGCTGATCGCCACCCACGACATCGCCCTGGTGGAGTCGCTGGGCTACCGGCGCGTCGCCCTGGATCACGGCCGGGTGGCGGCCTGACATGGCCCGCAACCACCGCGAAACCCAGTTCGCCCCCGCCCGGCTGGCGCAGCAGCACGCCCGCGACCTGATCGAGAGCCTGGGGCGGCTCTACCGCACCCCCGTGGCCAGCCTACTCACGGCCTGCGTGATCGGCATCACCCTGGCCCTGCCCGGCGGCCTGCGGCTGCTGCTGACCCAGCTCGACGCCCTGTCCTACCAGTGGCAGGACACGGTGCAGGCCTCGCTGTTCCTGAACGGCGATGTCGACGCCGAACGCGGGCAGGCCCTGGCCGCCAGCCTGGCCGAGCGGGAGGACATCGCCGGCACCCGCTTCATCTCCCGCGAGGAGGCGCTGGCGGAGTTCCGCCAGTTATCCGGATTCGGCGAGGCCATCGACGCCATGGCGGGAAACCCGCTGCCGGCGGTGATCACCCTGCAGCCCTCGCCGGACCTCGATGCCGACGGCGTCAGCGCGCTAATCGAGGCCCTGGGCGAGCGCCCGGAAGTCGACCAGGCCCGGCTCGATCAGGCCTGGCTGAAGCGGCTATATGCGGTGCTGGATGTGGCCCGCCGGGCGGTGGGGCTGATCGCCGTGCTGCTGGCCTTTGCGGTGGTGTTCATCGTGGGCAACACCATTCGGCTGGACATCGAGAACCGGCGCGAGGAAATCGCCATCATGAAACTGCTGGGGGCGCCGGACGGCTTCGTGCGCCGGCCTTTCCTCTACAGCGGCTTCTGGTACGGATTCGGCGGTGGCCTGCTGGCCTGGCTGCTACTGTCGATCTGCCTGCTGGCCCTGTCCGGTCCGGTTGAGCGGCTGGTGAGCCTGTATGGCAACGATGCCGGCATGGCCTGGCTGAGCTGGCGCGAGAGCGGTTTCCTGATCGCCAGCGGGGTGCTGCTGGGCTGGCTGGGATCGGCCTGGACGGTAGGCCGCCACCTGCGCGCCATCGAGCCACGATAGGCTCGGCGAATCCCCACCATTCGATTTTCAAATCAAGCGTTTGCGAAATGGTGCGGCGCGGAACTCCCGTGCACGTCCGCGGTCTCAGGCAGTAGAGATTTGAGGCGATAACTGCTATATTCAGGGTAATCAGAAAAGTCCCTTACGGAGGCTTTAAAGCATCATGACAACTGCCAACGCAATCAAACTGCACAGCCAGCGGCTGCCCGCACCCCAGTCCGGCAGTCTCGGGGCCTATGTCCAGGCGGTTTCCGGCATTCCGGTGCTGGACATGGACGAAGAGCAGCGTCTGGCGCGCCGTCTGCGCGACGACAGCGATCTCGAGGCGGCCCAGACACTGGTGCTGTCCAATCTGCGCTTCGTGGTGCATGTGGCGCGCGGCTACGCCGGCTACGGTCTGCCGCTGGGTGATCTCATCCAGGAAGGCAATGTGGGCCTGATGAAGGCGGTCAAGCGCTTCGACCCGGACGTGGGCGTACGGCTGATCTCCTTCGCCGTGCACTGGATCCGGGCGGAGATTCACGAGTTCATCCTGCGCAACTGGCGCATCGTCAAGGTGGCCACCACCAAGGCCCAGCGCAAGCTGTTCTTCAACCTGCGCAGCGCCAAGAAGCGGCTGGGCTGGCTCAATGACAAGGAGGTCAAGGCGGTGGCCGACGACCTCGGCGTCAAGCCCGAGACCGTGCTGCAGATGGAACGCCGGCTATCCGGCAGCGATGTGTCCTACAACGCGCTGCCCACCGCCGGCGACGACGAAAACGTCTACTCGCCCGAGGACTACCTGGCCACCGGCGAGGAGTATGATCCCGCCGCCGGGGTCGAGAACGGCGACTGGGAAAGCCATCAGCACAGCAACCTGTCGCGGGCGCTGACCACGCTGGATGACCGCAGCCGCGACATCCTCAACAGACGCTGGCTCAACGAGGACGGCAAGACCGGCCTGGCCGAACTGGGCCAGAAGTACGGCGTTTCCGCCGAACGCATCCGGCAGCTGGAAAACAGCGCGATCCAGAAACTGCGGAAGGCCATGGTCCCGGCCTGACCCGCGCGCAGCCTCCCTACCCGTGATCGGGCCGGCGCCTCGCGTCGGCCCGATTTTTATTGTCCGACCCGAGTTTCCAACCGTCATGAGTGACCACGTCCGCAATATCGCCATCGTCGCCCACGTCGACCACGGCAAGACCACACTGGTGGACAAGCTGCTGCGCGCCAGCGGCACCCTGGAGGGCCGCGGCGCGGAAACCGAGCGGGTGATGGACTCCAATGCGCTGGAACAGGAGCGCGGTATCACCATCCTGTCCAAGAACACCGCGATCGACTGGAACGGCTACCGGATCAATATCGTCGACACCCCCGGCCATGCCGATTTCGGTGGCGAAGTCGAGCGCGTGCTGTCGATGGTGGACGCGGTCCTGCTGCTGGTGGACGCCGTGGACGGCCCGATGCCGCAGACCCGGTTCGTGACCAGCAAGGCCTTCGCGCTGGGCCTGAAGCCGATCGTGGTGATCAACAAGATCGATCGCCACGGCGCCCGGCCGGACTGGGTGCTCAACGAGACCTTCGATCTGTTCGACCGCCTGGGCGCCAGCGACGAACAGCTGGATTTCGTCACCGTCTACGCCTCGGCCCTGCAGGGCTACGCCGGCCTCGACCCGGAGGTGCGTAGCGGCGACATGGAGCCGCTGTTCGAAACCATCGTCAACCGGGTGCAGCCACCCGAGGTGATCGCCGAGGGTGCGTTCCAGATGCAGATTTCCTCGCTCGACTACGACCGCTACAAGGGCGTGATCGGCACCGGCCGGGTGCGTCGCGGGCAGATCACGTCGAACAGCCCGGTGACGGTGCTCAACCGCGACGGCAAGCCCCGTCAGGGCCGGATCCTGCAGATCTTCGGCTTTCTCGGCCTCGACCGGGTCGAGGTCGAGCAGGCGGGGGCGGGCGACATCGTCGCCGTTACCGGCATCGAGGACCTGGGCATTTCCGAAACCCTGTGCGACCCGGAGGTGCCGGAAACCCTGCCCACCCTGTCGGTGGACGAGCCGACCATGAGCATGACCTTCGGCGTGAACAAGTCACCGTTCGCCGGCAAGGAAGGCAAGTACCTCACCAGCCGGCAGATCCGCGAGCGCCTGGAACGGGAGCTCAAGACCAACGTGGCCCTGCGGGTGGAGGCCACCGAGGATCCCGACCGTTTCCGGGTGTCCGGGCGCGGTCTGCTGCATCTGGGCATTCTGCTGGAGAACATGCGCCGCGAGGGCTACGAACTGGCGATCTCGCGGCCGCAGGTGATCGTGCGGGAGGTCGACGGCCAGCTGCAGGAGCCCTGGGAAGAAGTGGTGGCCGACGTGGAATCCGACGACCAGGGCACCGTGATCCAGATGCTGGCCGAGCGCGGCGGCAAGATGCAGTCCATGACCCCCGACGGCCGCGGCCGCGTGCGGCTGCTCTACCACATGCCGGCGCGCGGGCTGATCGGCTTTGCCACCGCCTTCGCCTCGGCAACCTCCGGCACCGGCCTGCTCTACCACGTGTTCGACCACTACGGGCCGCGGGTAGAGGATGCGGTGGCCGAGCGCATCAACGGCGTGCTGATCGCCAATGCCACCGGCAAGGCCCTGGCCTACGCCCTGTTCAACCTGCAGGAGCGCGGCCGACTGTTCGTGGGCTCGGGCGAGGAGGTCTACGAAGGCATGGTCGTGGGCATCCATAACCGGGACAACGACCTGACCGTGAACGCGCTCAAGGGCAAGCAGCTCACCAACGTGCGCGCCTCCGGCAAGGACGACGCGCTGAATCTGTCGCCGCCAATCCGGCTCAGCCTGGAACAGGCGCTGGAGTTCATCAACGAGGATGAACTGGTGGAAATCACCCCGGCGGCCATTCGGTTGCGCAAGTCCGGGCTGACCGAAACCGATCGCAAGCGCGCGGCCCGCGCTTGATCGAGGCAGGGGTCATCCCCACCTCCTGACACTGACTCACCGGCAAAAGGATCAACCATGAACGACAAGCGCGTCCTGTTCGTCATCACCAGCCACGACACCCTCGGAGATACCGGCAATCCCACCGGTTATCATCTGGCCGAGGTCTCGCATCCCTATTACGTGCTGGCCGAGGCCGGTTTCATCATCGAGTTCGCCAGCCCCAAGGGCGGGCAGGTGCCCATGGACCCGAACAGCCGTGACACCGACGACCCGGTCAACAAGCGTTTCCTCGAGGACGAAATCGTCAACAACAAGCTGGGCGGGACGCTATCCGCGGACCAGATCGATCCGAGCCGCTACGCCGGCATCTACTTCCCCGGCGGTCACGGCACCATGTGGGACCTGCCCGAGAACCCCTCGCTGGCCGAGGTGACCCGCACCGTGGATGCACAGGGCGGCGTGGTGGCCGCGGTCTGCCACGGGCCGGCGGCCCTGCTCAACGTCAAGACCGAGGACGGCCGTTGGCTGGTGGACGGCAAGCGGGTATCGGTGTTCACCGACGAGGAAGAACGGGCGGTGGAACTGGACCAGGTGGTGCCCTTCCTGCTGGCCTCGGCCCTAACCGAACGCGGCGCCATCCACGAGGCGGGCGACAACTGGCAGGAGCAGGTGTCGGTCGACGACCGCCTGGTCACCGGCCAGAACCCGGCCTCGGCCCGGGCCGTGGGCGAGCACATCCGCGATCTGGTCGAGGCGCGGCTGGCTGCCTAGGAACCTCTGACTGGTTCCCCGCGACCTGCGTTGATACCGGCCTGCCGCCGGCCCGTTCTGCTACCGTATTCCTGGTCCGGCGGCGAATCCGGCCGCGCTGAAACAAGGCAGGCAACACAGTGCACATCATCGTGGTGGGGGGCGGCCCGGTCGGCGACAGCCTGGTCGGGCTGGCCCTGAAGGACGGCCACAACGTGGTTCTGGTGGAGGCCGACGAGGACACGGCCGAGGACTGCGCCCGGCGCCATGACGCGCTGGTGCTGCATGCCTCGATCACCGAGGATGACGTGTTCGAGGAGGCCGGCGGCAGCCGCGCCGACGCCCTGATCGCCGCCACCAGCGACGACGCCGCCAACCTGATGGCGATGGTGCTGGGCCAGGAGGCCGGCATCGACAGCCTGACCAGCGTGGTCAACCACAAGTCGCACACCCAGCTGTTCGAACGGCTGGGCATCCGCGTGATGGTGGACCCGGAAGTGCTGGTGGCCCAGCATCTGCTCGATCTGGTGCTCTATCCGGATGCCGAGGACGTCACCACCCTCGCCGGCCGGGAGCAGTTGTTCGAGTTGACCCTGTCCGCGGATTCCCCGTTGCTGACCGCCAGTCTGGCCGAACTGAAAGCGGATGAAGCGCTTCCGGCGGATCTGGTGGTGGCCTCGGTCACCCGCGACGACGAGCACTTCTTCCCGCGGGGGCAGACCCGTTTGCAGGGCGGCGACCGCGTCATCGTATTCGCGCCGCAGGGCACACCACAGGATGTACTGTCGCGCCTGAACGGCGCCGATTCGTGATCCGCACGGCCACCGGCGGCCCCCACGGGCCCGTGCTGCGTGGCATCGGCATCCTGCTGCACGTGCCGGCGGCGATGGCCGTCCTGTCCATTCCCGTCGCGCTGCTGTTCGGCGAAACGGCCGGCGTCGGCGCACTGGCAATCACCTTCATCTGTGCCCTGGCGCTGGGGCAACTGCTGTTCTGGTCCTGCCATGACGCGGCGGAAACCCGCCGGCGGCACGCCTTCCTGATCGCCGCGCTGTCCTGGCTGGCGGTTTCAACGCTGGGCGCCCTGCCGTTCTATCTGTCCGGCCATGCCGCGTACGCACAGCCGCTGGACGCGCTGTTCGAGTCGCTGTCGGGCTTCACCACCACCGGTATCAGCCTCGTCGCCGATCCCGCCACGCTGCCGGCCCATTTGCAGTGGTGGCGCAGCTTCAGTGAATGGGTGGGCGCGGTCGGGGTGATCGTGGTCATGCTTTCGGTCCTGCCCACCCATCAGAGCGCCCTGGCCCTGTACCGCTCCGAGGCCCGCCGTCAGAAGATCCTGCCCTCGGTGCGCACCACGGTGCAGGCGATCTGGTCGATCTATCTGATCTACACCGGTCTGGCCATCAGCTTGCTGTGGCTGCTGGGCGAACCACTCTGGCAGGCGGTGAATCACGGCATGACCGCCATCGCTACCGGCGGCTTCACCGTGGTCGCCGATCCGATCACCGATGCCGGGCCGGCCCGGCAACTCGCCTATGGCCTGATCACCATCATGGGCGCCATCGGCTTTGCCCTGCACTATCGTTTCATCCGCAGCGGACGCGGGCTGTTCAGCGGGCTGGAGGCGCGCAGCTTCTGGTGGATTCTGCTCGGCGGCGCGCTGCTGATCACGCTCGAAAACGCCCTGGCGGCGCCGGACGTTGCCTGGTCGGAAAGCCTGTTCGTCTGGGTGATGGCTGTGACCACCGCCGGCTTTGCCCACGGCGACGTATCCGCCTGGCCGCCGCTGACCCTGATGCTGCTGACGCTGGCAGTCACACTCGGGGCAATGGCCGGTTCCACCAGCGGCGGGCTGAAACTGGCGCGGCTGGTGACCCTGTTCAAGGCTATCGGCTGGAGCCTGACCGCGGCCGCCCGCTCACCCCATCAGGTGATGCGCTACATGATGGACGGCGAGGCCCTGACCCGCGCCGAGGCCGGCGAGCGGGTGCGCGCGGCCACGACGCTCACCATCGGTTGGCTGCTGTTAGCACTAGCCGGTCTGTTCGCCATGCTGCACTTCGTGCCGGCGGATACGCCCCTGGGCAGCACCCTGTTCGAGGTATTCGCCATCCAGTCCAACACCGGCATGTCGGCCGACGCCATCGACTACGACACGCTACCCGCCGGCGGCAAGCTGGTGGCAATGCTGCTGATGTGGACCGGCCGCCTCGAGATCGTGCCGGTGATGGTGATGATCGCGCTGATCATCGAGCGTCGCCGCTAGCCCCGCACGGCCCGGGCCGCCCATACCCGAAAGCCTTCTAGCCTGCGTCCTCGGCAATGCCGCGAAGATACTCCATGCCCGCAGCCAGCCGGGCGAGTGATTCATCGCGGCCCAAAAGCCACAAAGTCTGGTCGATGGGCGGCGACACCGCAGTGCCGCTGACCGCAATGCGTATCGGCTGGGCGACCTTGCCCAGTCCGACCTCGGCCTGTTCGGCCACCCGGTGGACCGCGGCGTGGATGGCCTCCGGCTGCCAGTCGTCGAGACCGGCAAGCGCCGCGTGCACTTCCGCCAGGCGCTCGGCCGCCGGGGGCTTGCCGTGCTTGTTGACCGCCTTGTCCTCGTAGCCGGTCACCGGCTGGTAGAACATGGCGGCCTTTTCGGCCATTTCGACCAGGGTGCGGGCGCGTTCGCGCAGCACGTCGATGACGTCGGTCAGTGCCGGACCGCCGGAGGGGTCAATACCCTGGCGCTGCAGATGCCAGGAGAATTCGGCTTCCAGCCGGTCGGCAGGTGCGGCCTTGATGTGCTCCTGATTGACCCACAGCAGCTTGTCGGGATCGAAGGTGGCAGCACCACCCTGTACCCGGCTGATATCGAAATGGGCCAGCATCTCGTCGACCGAGAAGATTTCCTGATCGCCGTGGGCCCAGCCAAGACGCACCAGGTAATTCAACAGGGCCTGCGGCAGGATGCCCTGCTCGCGGTAGGCCATGACACTGACCGCGCCGTGACGCTTTGAGAGCCGCTTGCCATCGGCGCCCAGAATCATGGGGACGTGGGCATACTGCGGGGGCTCGGCACGCTCGCCCGCCGCGCCGATGTCGATCAGCGCCTTCAGAATGGCGAGCTGGCGAGGTGTGTTGTTCACGTGATCGTCGCCGCGGATAACGTGGGTGATGCCCATGTCCATGTCGTCCACCACCACACAGAAGTTATAAGTGGGGGTGCCGTCGCCGCGGGCGATGACCAGATCGTCCAGTTCGCTGTTGGGCAGGATGATGTCGCCCTTGACCAGGTCATGAACGACGGTGTCGCCGTCCTGCGGCGTGGCGAAGCGGATCACGGGATCGACCCCGGCCGGCGGCTCCGGCAGAACCTTGCCCGGAGCCGGGCGCCATGTGCCATCGTAGCGGGGCTTGTCACCACGGGCCCGGGCGGCCTCGCGCATGGCCTCCACATCCTCGGCGCTGCTGTAACAGGGATAGGCGTGGCCGGCTTCGACCAGTTGGCCGATCAGCGCGCGATAACGCTCGAAGCGCTCGGTCTGGTATTCGATGCCGCCGTCGTGTGCCAGCCCCAGCCAGGCCATGCCGTCGAGGATGGCCTGCACCGCTTCGGGGGTGGAGCGTTCGCGATCGGTGTCCTCGATGCGCAGGCGAAAAACACCGCCGGACTGGCGGGCGTGCAACCAGGAATACAGCGCAGTGCGGGCCCCGCCCACATGCAGATAGCCGGTGGGCGACGGGGCGAAGCGGGTGGTGACGGCCATGGTGGTCTCGCAACGAAAGACGGCGCACCGAGGCGCGCCGTCCGATAACCGAAAATGCTTTTCTGAGTGCTACTTCTTGCCCATGCCGTAGCGCTGGCGGAAGCGCTCCACCTTACCGGTCGCGTCCATGATGGTCTGCTTGCCGGTGTAGAACGGATGGGTGGCGCTGGATACGTCCAGCTTGACCAGCGGATACTCCTTGCCGTCTTCCCACTCGATGGTTTCGTTGGTCTGCGCGGTGGAGCGGGTCATGAACGCCAGCTCGCCGGAAATGTCCTTGAACACGACCGGGCGGTAGTTGGGGTGGATGTCCTGTCTCATTGTCGCTGCTCTGGTTGCCTGGTTGCCGAATGCCGTGGACCGGCGATAGCCTGACAGTATAGCGTGACTCTCAGTGCCGTGTCAGCCCTCGCATTGCTGGCAATGGATGACTCAAGGACTACGCCTGTGTCATCGCGAGCCGTCGACAGACGGCGCGGCGATCTCGGGCACGGGCAACATCAGCCGGGAGATTGCCGCGGCCCCGGTCGGGGCCTCGCAATGACCGCTGCCGTCATCGCGAGCAAAGCGCGGCGATCTCCTGCCCGGATGCGGGCGGGCCCCTTATATCGGCCTACGCCGGCTCGAGCTGGCGGCGGCTGAGGCCGACGGCCAGCATCAGGCCGTCGATATCGAACGTTTCGCAGGCTTCGCCGGCGGGCGAATCGGCGATTGAAAGACTCATGGCCAGCGTCTCGCCGGCCAGCCAGTCGCGGTGGGCGTCGATGGCCGCAGCCAAGTCAGCGGAAGCGGCGAACTGCACGTCGATACGGTCGGCCACATGAAATCCGGCGCTCTTGCGCAGGCGCTGGATGCGGTTGACCACTTCCCTTGCCAGACCACGCTGGCGCAACGCGGGCGTAATGGCGCCGTCCAGGGCCACGGTAACGCCGTCCTCGCGGCCGACCAGCCAACCCTCGACACCTTCGGCCTCGATCAGCAGGTCGCCCTCGTCCAGTTCCACCGGATGATCGGCGATGGTCAGGGTCAGACAGCCGTCGCGCAGGTACTCGTCGATCTGCTCGTCGGTAAGTTCGGCCACCGCCTGGGCGACGGGACGCATCAGCTTGCCCAGCCGTTTGCCAAGCTGCTTGAAATTCGGTTTGGCGCTGCGGGTAACCAGATCACCGGTACCGGCGACGAACTCGATCGCGTCGATATTGACCTCGTCACGCACGATCGCGGCCACGGCTTCGACGTCGGCCCGGACTACCGCCGGTTCCTCCACCACCAGAATGCGCGATAGCGGCTGGCGGACATTGATACCGGCCTCGTTGCGCAGGGCCAGCACGTTGCCGACGATGGCCCGGGCCAGCGCCATGCGCCGTTCCAGACCGGCATCGATCAGGGCTTCATCGGCCGCGGGATAATCTGCCAGATGAACCGATTCGCCCGGCGCAACCGCCAGATTGCGGTACAGCCATTCAGCGAAGAACGGGGCGATCGGCGCCATCAACCGGGCAACGGCGGTCAGACAGCTCAGCGTGGTGTGGTAGGCGGCACGCTTGTCGTCGGCATCGGCCTCGTCGGCCCGGGCACCGGCCCAGAAGCGTTCCCGCGAGCGGCGGATGTACCAGTTGGACAGTTCGTCGACGAAGCGCTCCACGGCCCGGGCGGCAATGGTGGGGTTGTAATCGTCCATCGCGGCGACGGCCTCGCCCGCCGTGGTCTGTAGCCGGGACAGAATCCAGCGATCCAGTTCCGGTCGCTCGGCCACCGGGGGCGCCCCGACCGCCGGGTCGAAGCCGTCGATGTTGGCGTAGGTGGCAAAGAACGCGTAGACGTTCTCAAGCGTGCCGAAAACCTTGGCGCGGGTGTCGCGCAGGCTGCGGTCGGCATACTTGGTGTTGTCCCAGGGTGGACTGGTGGCCAGCATAGTCCAGCGGATGACGTCGGCACCAAAGGTGTCCAGCGCCTCGAACGGGTCCACCGTGTTGCCTTTGGATTTGGACATCTTCTCGCCGCGGGCGTCCAGCAACAGGCCGTTGACCACGACGTTTCTGAACGCCACCGATTCCTCGGTGAGCGCGGCGATGGCATGCAGGGTGTAGAACCAGCCACGCGTCTGGTCCACGCCCTCGCAGATGAAATCCGCCGGGAAGTTGGCCTTGAAGGTGTCGGCGTTCTCGAACGGGTAATGCCACTGGGCGAACGGCATGGCACCGGAATCGAACCAGACGTCGATGATCTCGGGCACCCGCCGCATGGTGCCGCCGCCCGGGGCCGGCCAGGTAATGTGATCCACATGGGGGCGATGCAGATCGAGGTCAGCATCATCGGGCACCGCATCCCCGGCTTTTCCCCGCAGTTCTTCGATGGACCCGATGACCTCGACATGCGACGGATCGGTATCCGACACCCAGATGGGCAGCGGCGTACCCCAGTAGCGGTGGCGCGACAGGGCCCAGTCCACGTTGTTGGCCAGCCAGTCGCCGAAGCGGCCGCGGCCGACGTGGGCCGGATACCAGTTGATGGTCTCGTTGAGCGTGACCAGCCGATCCTTGTGCGGGGACGTGCGCACGAACCAGGACTCCACCGGGTAGTTCATCAGCGGCGTGCCCTTGCGCCAGTCGTGCGGATAGTTGTGCACGGTGACGTCGCGGGCGAACAGCAGGCCGCGGTCCTTGAGATCGCGCGCGATGATCTTGTCGGCATCCTTGAACCACTGCCCGCCCACCAGCGGCCAGTCGGCGGCAAAGTGGCCGTCCCGCTCGACGGGATTCAACAACGGCAGGCCGTTGGCCTGGCCGGTGGCATAGTCGTCGGCGCCGAAGGCCGGGGCGATGTGGACAATGCCGGTGCCGTCCTCGGTGGACACGAAGTCCGCCGGCACCACCCGCCAGGCGGAATCGGCCTCGGGGTGATCGGCGAAGTGATCGAATACCGGGGTGTAGCGGGTATCGACCAGGTCGCGTCCGGTCAGGCGCCCGATCACCTCATAGTTCTCCCCCAGCAGCCGCGGCGCCGCCGCTTCGGCAAGGATTAACGTTTCGTCGGCAGCGTCATCGCCGGTCGGTCGGGCCCTGATGTAGTCAATATCCGGGCCCACCGCCAGACCGGCGTTGGCGATCAACGTCCAGGGCGTGGTGGTCCAGGCCAGGAAGTAGCTGTCTTTCTCAGCGGCCAGCGGAAAGCGGATGGTCACGCTCGGGTCCTGCACTTCCTGGTAGCCAAGGCTGACCTCGTGGCTGGACAGCACGGTGCCCGAGCCCGGCGAGTACCAGTGAATCTTGTGGCCCTTGTAGAGCAGGCCCCGGTCCCACAGCTTTTTCAGCAGATACCAGACCGATTCGATGTATTCGTTGGCGAAGGTGACGTAGGGGGCATCCAGGTCCACCCAGTAGCCGATACGCCGGGTCAGGTCGTCCCACTGCGCCTTGTAGCGCAGCACCGATTCCCGGCAGGCGGCGTTGTACTCGGCAATTCCGTAGGCCTCGATGTCCTCGCGGGACTGCAGGCCGAGTTCCTTCTCCACCTCGATTTCCACCGGCAGGCCATGGGTGTCCCAGCCGGCCTTGCGGTCCACCCGAAACCCGCGCATGGTCTTGTAGCGGCAGAAGGTGTCCTTGACCGTGCGACCCAGCACGTGATGGATGCCCGGCCGGCCGTTGGCCGTGGGCGGGCCTTCGTAGAAGGTGAAAGTGGGCGCATCGCGTCGCGCCTCGCCACAGCGTTCGAACACGCGCTCGGCCTCCCACCAGCCGCGGATCTCCGCGTCCAGCGTGGGCATGTCGAGCGTCTTGTGTTCGGAAAACTGGGTCATGGTTTTTTGCGCCGCGGCATCTTACCGTTTGCGCCGCGCCGACGCATCCGCCGGCGGCACCGGATCGTGCCCACCCTCGCGCAACGGATGACAGCGGATGATGCGCCGGGCCGCCAGCCAGCCGCCCCGTAGCGGCCCGTGCACCCGCAGCGCTTCCAACGCATAGGCGGAACAGCTCGGATAATAGCGGCAACGCGGGCCCAGCAGCGGCGAGAGCACGACGCGGTAGAAATGAATCGGCAGGCTCAGCAGGACGACCGCGATACCGCGCAATCGATCCGACCAGCCCTTTGATTCGTGCATGTTCATCGGGGCCGCGATTCTATCGAATTCGGTGGGCCGGTGGCCGCTTGTTAGAATCGGGGCCATGGATGCCAAGCTGCAACAACTGAAAGACACCTTCGAGATGCTGCCCGATTGGGAGGAGCGGTACCGCTTCATCATCGATCTGGGACGCAAGCTCGAACCGCTGCCCGAAACGGCCTACCGCGACGAGAACAAGGTGCGCGGCTGCATGAGCCAAGTATGGCTGATTGCCGACGAGGCCGGGGACGGTGAGCAGATCCGGTTCCTGGGTGACTCGGACGCCCACATCGTGCGCGGCCTGATCGCCGTGCTGCTGCTGATCTACTCTGACAAGTCCCCGCGGGAAATCGTGGACACCGACATCCAGGCCATCTTCGAGGAACTGGCCCTGGAGCAGCACATCACCGCCAACCGGCGAAACGGGTTGCATTCGATGGTGGAGACGATCCGCCAGCTCGGGGCGCAACGGCTGGACGCCAGCGCCTGACGATTGCCGGCCAGGTCCATCGAGCACATAAAACCGGGCGGTGCCTGGGCACCGCCCGGTCGGTCCTGACACAGCGCTCGCGCTACTCGAACTTGGAGGTCAACCCGATAATCACCGTGCGTTCCGGGCCGGGCCGCAAGCCGTTGGCGTAGTCCACCGGGAACAGCTTGTCACTGAGATTGCGCCCCTGCAGCCAGAGCGTGGTGCCGGTGTTGGGCAGCTGGTAGCTGGCCCGTGCCGAGTAGATGGTGTGGCTGGGCACGTTGCCGAAGATGATCGGCTCACGGATTTCCGAACTCCCGGTCGGCCGGGTGGGATTGGCCGGATCGATTGGATTGCCGTCCTCGTCGGCCACGGTGACAACGTCACTGTTCAGGCTGCCGGAGAAGAAATCCCCGAAGTGATGAATCGTGGCGCTCAGATGCCAGCCCGCCTCGTGCTCCATGCCCAGCGTGAGGTTACCCGCGTGTTCCGGCACTTCCGGAATGCGGTTGCCGTCCACCGGGCCCGAGGTGAACTCGGCCTTGGTGTAGCTGTAGGCCAGCTCGGCGAACAGGTTCAGTCGTGAACCGGTGAGCGCCGCGGAGTTGAAGCGCCCGCCCAGATCGAACCCGTAGGAGCGGGAATCGTCGTTGTTCACCACCAGGTTGGTGCCGTCGATAGTGATGGGCTCCTGGGTGATGGTGTCCTTGTACTTGTTGTAGAAGACTGCGCCTTCCATGCGCAGACCCTGGAACGCCGATGTGCGGAAACCGACCTGCGAGTTGATCCCGGTTTCCGGCTCCAGCGGGAAGTCGTCGGCGGTACGGGCGAAGGCCGGCGTGTAGCCGCGGCCGACATTGGCGAACCACTGGGTGCGTTCGTAACCGTCGTAGACCACGCTGAGGCTGGGCAGCACCAGGGTGTTGTCGTCTTTTTCGCGCGGCGAACCGGGCCCGCTGTCGTCGATGATGACCTCGCGCTCCTGGGTGTAGCGTTCCACTCGAATGCCGGGCGTCACGGTCCAGAAGCCGATGCGGATGGCGTCCTGGAAAAAGCCGGACACGGCGTCGGCGTCGAACTCGGCCAGGGAGTTCTCCTCGCCCGTTGTCGGCTCGGTGACGCCGATGCCGGTACGTCCGCGATTGCCCTCGTTCAGCAGTTCGCCGGTATTGCCGACCGGTTCCCGGTTCTCGAACTCGTGCACTTCGTAGCGCAGGCCCCACTGGAAGTTGTGGGTGACACGGCCGGTCTGAATGCCGGCCAGCTGGAAACGGGTTTCCAGGCCGGTGGTCTGGTAGCTCCGGTCGCGGCCGATCATCACGCCGCTCACGCCCGGCTGGAAGAAGAACGCCGGATCCTCGTAACCGCCCGGGCTGAAATCCGGCACACCGTTGTTCACGTCCACCTCGTCCGGCTCCACCGTGAAGCGCGGCCGCTCGAGATCGGTGTGGAACAGCTTGGTGGACATGGACAGCGTGTCGCTGAGCTGCCAGTCGTGGGTGAGGTCGAATTTCCAGTAGTTGATCGAGAAGTTGTTGTTCTCCTGGGCGAAACGACCGGTCTTGCGGCGCGGGTTCGCGGCGTACTCGGCGGGCAACAGGTTGCTCTCGTCGTAGTCGGAACGTTCACGGAAATAGGTGATCGAGAGGCCCAGCTCCTGGGTGTCGTTGATCGCCAGATCACCGCTGGCGAAGAAGTCGTCGTAGCTGAAGTCCTCGATATCGAAGCTGCCGTCGGCATCCAGCCCCGAATAGGACAGCACCAGCCCCAGTGGGCCGTCGGTGCGGGTATGCATGATGTGACGTTTGAAGGTGCTCGGGTCGCCACCGGCCAGTTCCACCGTGGTTTCCGGTGTTTCCGTGGGCCGCTTGTTGATGAAGTTGATGATGCCGTGGTTGTTCAGCGGTCCGTGCAGCACGTGGCCCGCGCCCTTGAGCACGTCAACCCGCTCGAGGCGTTCCTGCGGCGGGGTGTAGTGGGCGCTGGGGTCGATGTAGGTGGAGGCGTTGATCGGCACGCCATCCTCCATCAAAAGCACCTTGCGCGAGCGCCGGGCGGGCGCGCCGCGAATGGCGATGCCGGACCGCCGGCCCAGCACGTCGTCGTAGATGGTGCGCACGCCCGGGGCGAAGTCGAGCGTGTCCATCAGCGTGTAGGGCTGATAGGTCTCGATCTGATCCTCTGTGATCTGGGTGGCCGCACCCGGGGTCTGATCGACCTCGGTGGGCAGGGTGGCTTCGATGTCGATGGGCGCCAGGGCGCCGGTTTCACCCTGGGCCTGGACCGCATGACCGGCGAACAGGAACAGCGTGCCGAATGCCAGCGGCGCCGCGCGACCGGCCTGTGTCTTGATGGACATGAAAGCGTTCTCCTCCGTGACGCAGCACCCGGTTCCGGGCTCAGACCTGGCGGGCGTGCCGACCGACTGAACGTGGCCGGCTTTATGTTCCCCCTGGCACTGCGTCGTTATGTCTCCGGTCGCCCCTGGCGACCCCCGACACAGACGCTAATCGCTGGTCCCCAGCCTGGATAGTGGACATCTTCCCGATTTCATTCCCGGCGGCGGCCGATCGGCCCATCGGCGGGGTTCAATCCGCCGGCGCGAACGCGGTCAGCGGCAGCGTCACGCTCACGCGCAGACCTTCGCCCTGGTCGCCCGCCTCCAGCATCATCGCGCCGTTGAGCGCGACCACCCGTTCCCGCAGACCGCTCAGCCCCATCCCGGGGACCAGCCGATCCGGCCGTCCGGCACCATCGTCGGTAACATCCAGACGCAACCGTGCGCCGGCCTCGATCCACAGACGGACCGCCGCCCGGGTGGCCGCCGCATGGCGGGCCACGTTGGTCAGGCATTCCTGTACCGCCCGATAGACGGTGACCTGCACCGCGTCGTCCGGCATCTCCGTCAGATCGCAGCGGGCCAGCACCCAGTCGACCTCCGGATGCCGGCGCTGCCAGTCGGCCACCATCCCGTCCAGCGCCTGGGCCAGGCCGAGGTCATCCAGCACCGGCGGCCGCAGCTGCTTGAGCAGACGTCGCACCTGCTGTTGCAGATGTTCCAGGCCATGCTGCATCGCCCGCACGCGTTCGGGCATGGTAGCCGTGTCACCGGCCTCGGCCGACCAGGCCAGGGTGCTGAGCCGGGAACGCAGCCCGAACAGGTGCGGGCCCATCTCGTCGTGCAGCTCGCGGGCAATGCTGCGGCGTTCATCCTCCTGCATGGTCACCAGCCGCCGCATGAGTGCCGCGCGCTCCGCGTTGTGGCGCGCCAGCACGTCAACGAGATGATTGAACCGGCGCTGGGTATCGGCCAGCTCGGGCACGGCATCGGTGGGCAGGCGCACGGTGAAATCGTCGGTTTCCAGCCGACGAAACGCCTCGTGCAGACCGCGCAGGGGTGCCAGACCGAACCAGAACCCGGCGTAGACCAGCAGGCAGATCGCCACCAGCAGACCCAGCATCAGCGGCAGCAGACCGGTGACCTCGCCCCAGACCTCGGCGACTTCGTCGTCGGGCGTGGCCTGGATGCGGATGCTGGCGTTGCCCCAGCCGTGGAACTCGATGTCGGGAAAATCGCGATCGGCCGGCACGATCAGATGCTCGAACCAGGCCGGCGGGGCCGCGTCACCGGATGGCTGATTGAGTACCACCCATTCGCCCGGCGCCGAAGCCACCGAGACGCGCACGTGGCGCAGGTCCTGGAACACTCGCGACAGGCGCTCCACGTCCTCCCGCGACAGCAGGTGACGCGTATCGGCCACGAAGAAACCCAGCAGATCGCGGCTGAACAGCAGGTTGGCGTCGATTTCTTCCACCGTGGCCTGACGCGCGCCCTGGAGAATGACCGCAACCGCTGCCCCCACCCCAAGCAGCAGCACGCCGGCCACGATGGCCAGCAGTCGCAGTTTCAGCGACAGGCTGCGGCGACGGCGCACGGGCGGCGCCGGGCCGGCATCCGGCTCATCGCCGACCCGCGGGCCGGCGCCATCATGAGGGCTGGGTGACATCGGCGACACAACTCGAGTGGCGCGAACGATCATGCCACGAGCCCGGCTTGTGCCCGGCCCGTGGTCGCCGGATCGGGCATTTCGCCCGATTGCACCGGGTCGGCGCCGGGCGCATGATCGAGCGGATCATTCCCGTCACCGCCCGACCATTGAGTTCCACCTCCGCCATCCTGATCATCGACGATCACGAAGTGGTTCGCGGCGGCTGCCGCGAGCTGCTGGAGCTGCGCCGCTTCGGCGCCTGCTGCGAAGCCAGCAGCGGTGAGGAGGGCTGGCAGCTGCTGCAGGACAGGCGCCCGCAGCTGGTGATCCTGGATCTGTCGCTGCCGGACGTGCACGGGCTGGCACTGATCGAGCGCATCCGCGCCCGGCCACGTCCGCCGCGGGTGCTGGTGTTCACCATGCACGACGACCCCACCTTCGCCGCCCGCGCGCTGCGCGCCGGGGCCGCCGGCTACATCACCAAGACCAGCCCGCCGGAGTACCTGCTGGAAGGCGTGCGCGACATCCTGGCCGGAGAGGTCTATCTCAGCCCGGACATGGCCGAGGCACTGGCGGTCAGCCGGGTGAGCGCACTGGCCAGCCCGGTGCAGGCGCTGACCCCGCGCGAGCAGGACGTGTTCCGCCTGGTTGCCAGCGGCCACAGCAATGCCGCCGCGGCCGATACGCTGGGGCTGTCGCACAAATCGGTGTCCAACTATCTGGTACGCATCAAGCACAAGCTGGCGGTCGACAGCATTGCCGACATGGTGCGCCTGGCCATGCGCTATGACGGCACGTCGGAACACGCCCCGCCGGCCAGCGACTGACTGACATCGCAGCGGCTTGCCAGCCGCCGACAAACGCGTTTAAGTCGACCCCGTACAACAACATGACGGGAGGAGACGATGGCAGCAGGCGAACTCAGCTATGTCCACGGCGCCAGCCCGGTGCCGCTGCTGGGCGACACCATCGGTCGGGCCTTCGATCGAACGGTAGCCGAGCACAGCGACCGCGAGGCCCTGGTCAGCCGGCACGAAAACCTGCGTCTGACCTACCGCGAGCTGCAGGCGCGGGTGAACGAGTACGCGGCGGCGTTTCTGGCCCTCGGGCTGGCGCCGGGCGATCGCATCGGTATCTGGTCGCACAACAACGCGGCCTGGCTGATCACGCAGCTGGCCACCGCCCGGGCCGGCCTGGTGCTGGTCAACATCAATCCGGCCTACCGACGGTCGGAGCTGGTCTATGCACTGAACAAGGTGGGCTGCAAGGCGCTGATCCTGATGCCGGCCTACGCCAGCAGCGACTACCTTGGCATCGTGCAGAGCGTGGCCCCCGAACTCGCCGAATGCGAGCCGGGCCGGCTACAGGCCGCCGAGGTGCCGTCGCTGCGCCACGTGATCCGACTGGGCCCCGACCCGACGCCGGGCATGTTCAATTTCGACGCGCTGCCGGGCCGGGTGACGCCGCCGCATCGCGAGCAGCTCGACGAGATCGCCGGCACCCTGCAGGCCGACGACCCCATCAACATCCAGTTCACCAGCGGCACCACCGGCAACCCCAAGGGGGCGACGCTTTCGCACCACAACATCCTCAACAACGGCTTCTTTGTCGGCGAGGCCATCCGCCTGACGCCCGAAGACCGGCTGTGCGTGCCGGTGCCGTTGTACCACTGCTTCGGCATGGTGATGGGCAACCTCGGCTGCATTACCCACGGCAGCACCATTGTCTATGCCAGCGAGGCCTTCGACCCCGGCGCGGTGCTGGCAACCGTGGCCGCCGAGCGCTGCACCGCGCTCTATGGCGTGCCCACCATGTTCATCGCCGAGCTGTCGCATCCGGATTTCGGCAGCTTCGACCTGTCATCGCTGCGCACCGGCATCATGGCCGGCTCGCCCTGCCCGGAGGCGGTGATGAAGCGGGTTATCGACGAAATGCACATGAGCGAGGTCACCATCGCCTACGGCATGACCGAGACCTCGCCGGTGAGCTTTCAGACCGGCGCCTACGACAGCCTGGAAAACCGGGTGGGCACGGTGGGCCGGGTGCAGCCGCACCTGGAAGTCAAGATCGTGGACGAGGCCGGGCGGGTGGTGCCGCGCGGCGAGCCCGGCGAACTCTGCACCCGAGGCTACAGCGTGATGCTGGGTTACTGGGACGACGAGGCGAAGACCGACGAAGCCATTGACGCCGCCCGCTGGATGCACACCGGCGATCTGGCCACTCTGGACGAACACGGCTACTGCCGGATCGTCGGGCGGCTGAAGGACATGGTGATCCGCGGCGGCGAGAATATCTACCCGCGCGAGATCGAGGAGTTTCTCTACCGCCATCCGGATATCGAGGACGTCCAGGTGATCGGCGTGCCCGACGAGAAGTACGGCGAGGAACTGTGCGCCTGGATCCGGCTCAGGGCCGGCGCCACCGCGGACGAGAAGGCCATCCGCGACTTCTGCGAGGGCGAGATCGCCCACTACAAGATCCCGCGGTTGATCCGGTTTGTGGAGGACTTCCCCATGACCATCACGGGCAAGGTGCAGAAATTCCGCATGCGCCAGACCATGATCGAACAGGGCTGAGTCACCTCTGATTTATTCCGCGCGGCCTGCGCCAGAGCCACGGCTGAGGGATGTTCACACCACCAGCGCGGCGCCCCCGACGATGATCAGCGCAACGGCCCACAGGTAATCGGTGTTCAACCACGCTGATCGCAGCAGACGCAGGCCGAGGTAACGATAGACCAGCCAGGCAACCAGCCCGGCCGCCAGGATCATGGCCAGGGTGTGGACGGCGACCATCAGCACCGCGGCAGAGACACCCGCCGGCAGCATCGCCGCATGGTCTGCATGATGTCCCGCGTGTCCGAGTCCCAGAAACGCCGGTACCAGCATCAGGCCGGCACCGTGGGCAGTGGCCATGAGAAACGACCACAGCGTCAGGCGACGCGGTCCGACGCGGGCGAGAGCGCGCGGATGCCGCGGCATCCACAGCTTGTACAGCCCGAACCCGATGAGCAGCAGTGCCGCACCCAGCTGCAGGACCGCGTCATGGGGCAGCGCCCGGTCGAGCAACGCCACCGGCACCAGCACGGCGGCCATCGCCAGCAGGTGGCCGCCGCCGATGGGCCACAGGGCTCGCCAGACAGCCCCACCACGGCCGGCCTGCAACCCGTTGGATACGGCAAACAGCCAGCCCATGCCCGGGTTCAACCCGTGAAACAGGCCCAGGCCGATAGCCGCGACCCAGGCCCAGTGTGCATCCATGCGCCGCTATCTCAAGGGTAGGCGAACGATTCCGTGGAGCAGTCGCCTCCGTGCAGCCGCACCTGGTGGGCGCGATAGCCTTCGCCGAAACTCACGAAGAAATCCGGGTCCAGCGTCATCGTCCCGTCTGCGGCGATGTCGGCCTTGACCAGCGCCCCCGGCACGCCACCGGGGTAGAACTGGTCGTCCCAGCTGCTGTACAGCGAGTTGGTGAAATATACCCGGCGCCCGTCGCGGCTGATCTCCACCATTTGTGGCCCACCCGCGAACGGCTGACCATTCGGATGCGGGGTGGCATTGACCACACCGCCCAGTTCGATGGTGCCGTTGAGCTTCGGCGCCATCGGGTCGCTGACATCGTATTGCCGCAGCTGCCCGATACCCCAGCAGGCGACATACAGATAGCGGTCGTCCAGCGACAGATCGATGTCGGTGACCAGCGGGGGCACCGCCTCGAATCCCTTGAGCAGCTCCGGCAACTGATCGGCGGCGGCCGGCTGCGCCGGAATTTCGGCCGTTTTCTCGATCCGGAATTCCTTGCCGTCGCGATACCAGGTCCAGATGGAACCCGCCAGGTTGGTGGTATCGACCACCACCCCCAGAAAACCGTGCTGGCGGGTGGGGTCATGCGCCGGGCGCAGTTCCAGCGCCATCTGGTGGTTTTCGCCCAGGTCGATGACCTGCCGATGCTTGCGCGCGGACAGATCCCAGAAGTGGATCCGATGCCCGTACTGGTTGCCCAGCAAGGCCTCCGGCACCAGGCCATTTTCGAATTGCGGCGGCTTGCACCACTCGCTCGTCATGGCGATGTCGTGGGCAATGTGCCACCAGAAGTCGTAATGCAGATCCTGGGGGCCGCGGTCGATTTCCCAGCGACCGAGGATTTCCAGACTCTCGCAGTCCATCAGGAAAATGCCCGCCGGCCCCTCATCACCATCCGGGCCGGCTCCGCCAAGGGTGCTGATATAAATCCCCTCCGGCCCGCAATGAATGGTGTGCGGACGAGAATAGCCGGTTTTGGACAGCAGCTCGTCGGCCTCGATCGTCTTGACGATCCGTGCCTGAGCGGGATCGGGCTGGGTATCAATGATGTGCAGTCGCGACGATCGCAGGCCCGGCACGATCAGGTAACGCCGCTGGACGAACGGGTGACAGGACTGCGGCCCCAGCATCGAGCTGCAAGCATTCCAGCCGAAGTGGTGGAGCTCGTCACCGGTGTTGGGCATTTCAACCCGGTGCACCTCCTGTGTGTAAGTCGGTGACGCCGGGTCGAAGTCCACGACGGCGATGGCGTCCGGCCGGCTCCCGTCCGGGCACAGCAACGCGACATAGCCGTACTGCTCCGCGGGGCCGGCCATGGCAAGCCGCGGGGAAGGATAGAAAGTCGGATCGGGGCGAAGGGTAGTGGCCATCGGTTTGCCTCCTCGTGGCGAACGCCACGAAGTTGCCACAGCCACGCCTGGACATCCACCAGACCTGGTTCCACTCAGTCTGGTCGATCGCCACCGGCCCGGCAAATGACGCGATCCTGGGGTCTGAATGTTCCCCGCCCGGGCGCGGAATCGCAGGATTCCGCATGCGCCAGATCATTATCGACGAAAATGCCGGCATCGGTTGCCTCCGGGGCCGTCGATAACGTTACACTATAACGATGCTATCAAAGCGCCTCTCCCTGCGACTGCTTATTACCGCCTTGCTGGCGGTGCAGTTGCTGGCCGCGGCGCACGCATTCGAACACCCGGTCATCGGCCATGCAGACCACGCCTGTGTGGTCTGCACGCAGGGCGGTGGGCTGGATATCGTCCCGCCGGCCGGTGCCGCAACCGCTGCGCTGTCGGTTACCCAAGGCATACCAATACCGGCCGCGCTGCTCCGGCCGCCGGCGTGCCCCGCTCTTCCCTACCGCAGCCGCGCACCGCCCGTCCTGTCCTGATTCGTTCGATCCGCCGTCTCCGCCTGCCGCGGGGGCGATTGCATCCGGCGCTCCCATGCGCCACCGATCAGGACCTTTCCCATGCGTATTCTTGTCTCCGGCGCCATCCTGGCGCTGAGTCTCGGGGCGGCGACGGCCGCCGAAACGGAAACCCTCGAACCGATCGCCGTCGAGGCCCTGCCGCTGGGCGACCGCGGCGAGGCCGAGGCCCTGCAACCCGCGGCCGTGGTGGCCGATGATGAACTGCTGCGTCAGCGCGACAACAGCCTGGGCCGCAGCCTGGACGGCGAACCCGGCGTGTCCTCATCGGACTTCGGGGTGGGTGTGGGCCGGCCGGTCATCCGCGGCCTGTCAGGCGCCCGCGTGCGGGTGCAGGAGAACGGGCTCGGGTCCGGTGACGTGTCCACCCTCAGCGTGGATCACGCCGTGTCCATCGACCCGCTGTCGGCCCACCAGATCGAAGTCCTCAAGGGCCCCGCCACCCTGCTCTACGGCTCCGGCGCCATCGGCGGCGTGGTCAACGTGGTTACCCACCGCATCCCCCGCGCCGCGCCCAGCCGGCTGACCGGACACATGGATCTGGCAATCGGGGATTCCACCCTGGATGATTCCCTCGCCCGGCTGGACCTGTCGGGCGGTGCAGGGCCCCTGGCCTGGAACCTCCAGGGCGGAGTCACCGAAAGCGACGACTACCAGGCCAACGACAACCGGCCGATCGGCAACAGCTTCTCGGAAACCGACCAGTTAAGCGGCGGCGCCGCCTGGACCGGCGATCGCGGGTACCTGGGTGCGGCCATCAGCGGCTTCGGCAGCGAGTACGGCATTCCCGGTGAGGACGCCGTGATCAACATCGACCAGGACCGCGTCGATCTGGGCGGCGAATGGCTCGATCCTTTGCCCGGATTCGACCGGCTCGAGTTCGCCGGGGCCCACACCGACTATCTGCATGACGAAGGCGGCGAAGTCTTCTTCGCCAACGAGGAAACCGAGCTGCGCCTGGCCCTGACCCACGGCGCTGCTGCCGGCTGGACCGGGGCCCTGGGCATCCAGGCCTTCGACCGCCAGTTCGAGGCCTTCGGCGAGGAGGAAGTGTTCGTGCCGCCGGTGGATACCCGCAATGTAGGTCTTTTCGCGGTGGAGGAACGGCCGGTCGGCGCCTGGACGCTGCAACTGGGCGGCCGGATCGAGTATCAGGAACACCAGGCCGAGGGCGGCAACCCGGACCGCGACCACACGCCGGTGAGTCTATCCGTGGGCGGGCTGCGACCGCTGGGCAACGATGTGGTGCTGGCTATCAATCTGGGCCGGTACCAGCGCGGGCCGGCGGCCGAGGAGCTCTACAGCAATGGCCCGCACGAGGCCACGCAGACCTTCGAGCGGGGCGATCTCGATCTAGACGAAGAGACCGCCAACAGCCTCGACCTGGGACTGCGGCAGACAGCGGGCCGACTGCGCTGGTCGATCAATCTATTCGTGACCGACTATGCCGATTTCGTGTTCCTGGATACCGTGGATGCCGGTCTCAATGCCAACGGTACCGGCACCCCCGCCCAGGACGGCCAGGCCGATCGCGTAACCGAGGACGGCATGTTAGATCCCGCCGGTGAACTGCTCCTGCTGGATTACAACGCCGCCGATGCCATGTTCTACGGTGCCGAATTCGAGCTGGGCTACGACCTGCTGACCGGCGCGACGGGCCTGACCGCCCGGGTATTCGGGGACATGGTCCGCGGCGAACTGGACGACGACACCAACCTGCCCCGCATCACCCCGGCACGGCTGGGACTGGGCCTCGACCTCACCCGTGGCCCCTGGCAGGCCAGCCTCGAAGCCCTGACCGCCGACGAGCAGAACCGCACCGCACCGCTGGAGACTGCCACCGACGGCTACACCGATGTCACGGCCTTCATCGGGGTGGAACTCCCCGGCGCGGGCGCCCGCACGCAGCTGTATCTGCGCGGCGACAATCTGCTGGACGAGGAGATCATCCGGCACACCTCGTTCCTGCGCATCCCGCAACCCGGGCGGCGCTTCAGTGCGGGGTTGAGCGTGCGATTCTAGGCGGATCATCGTCATGCCTGACGGCGCCGCGAGAGCCGGCGCCGTCAGGCATGCGATATCATACGGGCCAGTCTAGCGGGGTTGTTATGTCCGAACTGCTGATCACCAACGCGCGCCTGGTCAACGAAGGCGCCATCACCGACGCCGACGTGCTGGTCCGGAACGGCCGGATCGAGCGCGTCGATCGTGAAATCGTCGCGCCCACCAATGCGCAGGTCATCGACGCCGACGGCCGCCATCTGCTGCCCGGCATGATCGACGATCAGGTGCATTTCCGCGAGCCGGGGCTGACCCACAAGGCGGACATCGCCCATGAATCGGCCGCGGCGGTGGCCGGGGGCATCACCACCTACATGGAGATGCCCAACGTCAAGCCGCCCACCATCGACGCCGATGCGCTGGCGGACAAGCACGCGATTGCCGCGCGCACCAGCCGCGCCAACTACAGCTTCTACCTGGGCGCCACCAACGACAACATCGAGGCCATCAAGCGCCTGGACCCGCTGAACAACTGCGGCATCAAGGTGTTCATGGGGGCCTCCACCGGCAACATGCTGGTGGACAACGACGATGCCCTGCACGCCATCTTCGCGGCCGCGCCGGTGCCCATCATCACCCACTGCGAGGACACACCGACGGTGCTGGCCAACGAGGCCGCCGCGCGCGAGAAGTACGGCGAAGACGTGCCCATGAGCGAGCATCCCTACATCCGCTCGGCCGAGGCCTGCTACAAGTCCTCCTCCAAGGCGATCGCACTGGCGAAGGAACACGGCACCCAGCTGCACGTGATCCATCTCACCACCGAGCGCGAACTGGAGATGTTCGAACCCGGCCCGGTGGCCGGCAAGCAGATCACGTCCGAGGGCTGCGTGCATCATCTGTTCTTCGATGAACGCGATTACGCCGAGAAGGGCACGCTGATCAAGTGCAATCCGGCGATCAAGACCTCGGCCGACCGCCAGGCCCTGCTACGCGCGGTGGCCGAGGACCGCATCGACGTGATCGCCACCGACCACGCGCCACATCTGCTGGCCGAAAAGAACCAGCCCTACTTCCAGGCGCCCGCCGGGCTGCCGCTGGTCCAGCACGCGCTGCTGTCGGTGCTGGAGCACATGCACCGCGGGCTGTTCTCGCTGGAGACCATCGTGCGCAAGACTTCGCACAATGTGGCCGAACGCTTCCAGGTCACCGAGCGCGGCTTCGTTCGCGAAGGTTACTGGGCTGATCTGGTTCTCATCGACACCGAAAAGCCCACTATCGTGGATGATTGGCCGATTCTGTCGAAGTGCGGCTGGTCGCCATTTGCCGGCACCACGTTCCGTTCGTCCATCGCGGCCACCATCGTGTCTGGTCAAGTGGCCTACCAGGAAGGTAAAGTTGGCATCGGCTGTACGGGTCAACCCCTGACATTCTCGAGGTAAGGGCGATGGAAACCAGTGACCTGCGCAAGGCGGGACTCAAGGCGACACTGCCGCGGCTGAAGATCCTGCAGGTCCTTGAAGCAAACAAGGCCGACCACCTGTCGGCCGAAGACGTCTATCGCATGCTCATGGATGAGGGCGAGGACGTCGGCTTGGCCACCATCTACCGGGTACTGGCGCAGTTCGAGGACGCCGGCCTGGTGATCCGCCACCACTTCGAGGATGGCCACGCTCTGTTCGAACTCGAGCAGGGGCATCACGATCACATCGTGTGCGTCAAATGTGGTCGCATCGAGGAATTCTTCGATCGCGACATTGAACAGCGCCAGCGCAAGATCGCCGAGGACAACGGCTTCGACCTGTCCAAGCACACGCTCGTGCTCTACGGCGAGTGCCAGAACACCAACTGCAAGAAGGGCGACAGCTAGCCGACCATCCGACCGGGTCGCCGCGCCGGTGCCGCCCGCCAGATTCCAACCAGGTACCCCGATGATTCAACCGCACGGCTCGTCCGAGCTCGCCCCCCGCTTTGTTGCCGATAGCGCCCAGCGCGACTCACTGATCACGGAAGCCGACACTCTTCCGGGACTCACGGTCTCCTCGGCTGCCGCCGCCAACGCCGTGATGCTGGGCGCCGGCTATTTCAATCCGCTTACCGGCTTCATGAACAAGGACGATGCCCTGTCGGTCGGCGCGACGCTGCGCACCACGGCAGGCCTGTTCTGGCCGGTGCCGGTACTCAACCTGGTGGAAGACCCCGCCGCCCTGGCCGGCGCCAACCGCATCGCCCTGCGCGACCCCAACGTCCCCGGCGAGCCGGTTCTGGCCATCCAGGACGTCGAGGGTATCGACGAGATCAGCGCCGACGAGCTGGAAGCCTTGGCCGAACAGGTATTCGGCACCACCGACCGTAACCATCCCGGTGTGGGCACGTTCCTGTCCCAGGGCCGGTTTGCGGTGCACGGTCCGATTCAGGTGCTGAATTTCAGCTATTTCGAAACCGATTTCCCCGATACCTTCCGCACCGCCGGCCAGATCCGCGAGGAATTCGCGCGCCGCGGCTGGGAGCGCGTGGTGGCCTTCCAGACGCGCAACCCCATGCACCGCGCCCACGAGGAGCTGTGCAAGATGGCCCTGGCCGACACCGGCGCCGACGGCGTGCTTGTGCATATGTTGCTAGGCAAGCTCAAGCCAGGCGACATTCCGGCCGACGTGCGCGACGCCGCCATCCGCAAGATGGTGGAGCACTATTTCCCCGAGAACACTGTGATGATCGCCGGCTACGGTTTCGACATGCTCTACGCCGGCCCGCGCGAGGCGGTACTGCATGCCCTGTTCCGCCAGAACGCCGGCTGCAGCTATCTGATTGTCGGCCGCGACCATGCCGGCGTCGGGGACTACTATGGCCCGTTCGACGCCCAGACCATCTTCGACGAGCAGGTGCCGGAGGATGCCCTAGCCATCGATATCTACCGCGCCGACCACACCGCGTTCTCGAGGAAGCTCGGCAAGGTGGTAATGATGCGAGACGTGCCGGATCACACCAAGGACGATTTCGTCCTGCTCTCCGGCACCGCCGTGCGTGACATGCTGGGCCGCGGCGAAGCCCCGCCCGAGGAGTTCTCGCGCCCGGAAGTCGCCGAGATCCTCATGGCGCATTACCAGCAGCAGGACGGGTAACGCCGGGTTGGGCCGGATTCATCCGACCGTTCGGCCACCTCGGTGGCGACCGACCGGGCCGGCGCCATGAATGGCGCCCCACCAAGAAACCGCAGGTAAATAACGGGACAACCCTGCGGGCCCGCCGGATCAACAGGGGATATTCGTATCCGGTTCCGGGGGGAAACCGGACGTGGCTGCGCCTGTTCGGCTACCGGCCCACCCCTGACGAGAGGCGGGCCGAGCCATTCTCACGGACCTTGCTAGGCCTCGGGACGCAGCGCGTAGCGCCCGCCGCCGATCAGGGCTACCGCAAGACCGCCGAACAGATAAAAACCCTGTAATTCCAGCGCCCAGGCTCCGCGCTCGGTCAGAGCGAAGATTTCGTGGGTGTGCGCCAGGGCGATGGCAAACAGCATGTTGACCACGATCAGCACGCCGCCGATCCGTGCGTACAGCCCCAGGATCAGCATCATCGGGGCGACAACCTCGCCCACGTAGACGCCATAGGCAAGCAACCCGGGTAGCCCCTGATTGGCGAGCATGCCTTCAACCCCGCCGATTCCCCCGATGATCTTGGGAATGCCATGGCCGAGCATAGCCAGACCGATGTAGGCACGGAGAATGAGTTTGCCAATGTCCGCGGTATTGTCGTTCATATCTTCGCTTGCGAGTTGGGCCTCGTCCGGATTCTAGCGCGCCGAGTGATCGGCTGTCGCGTCATTATCCGCTTGCCAGCTCTGGGGATTCCGCCGCCCGCCAGCAGTACCAGGCCGCCACCGACCGCCAGGGCGCCCAGACCGTCCCCGCATCGGCCAATACCGCGGGGGATGGCATCTCGCAGCCCCGGATGACGGCGTAGCCCTTGCGCACGCCAAGATCGTCTACCGGCCAAACATCGGGCCGGCCCAGCCGGAAGATGAGCAGCATTTCCGCCGTCCAGCGGCCGATGCCACGCACCGAGGTGAGCCGGTCGATGACGGTCTCGTCGTCGAGCCGACGCAGCCGGCGAATGCCGGGCAGGCGGCCGTCCAGACAGTGTGCAGCCAGGTCACGCGCCGCGCGCAGCTTGTTGGCGGACAGTCCCGCACCGCGCAGTTGCTCGTCGTCGAGCCGCTCCAGGCCGGCTGCACTAGCCCGGTTGTCGCCGAACAGTGCCAGCACGCGCCGGTGAATCGTCCCGGCAGCCTTGCCGGACAGCTGCTGATAGACAATGGCTCGCAACAGCACCTCGAAGGTATCGCCGCGCATGCGGTCTGCGCCGAAGCGCACCGGCCCGACCCGTTGGATCAACCCCGCCAGCCGCGCATCGGTTGCACTCAGCGCCTCGGCGGCGACGGCCGGGTCATAGGTCAGAACGCTCAAGCAGCGTCGCCCACGTCCTCGTGGAAAAATCGCCCCTCCAGCGTGGGATGGATGATACCCACTCGCACTACGAAATCCCCGAAGTGCTCGCCGGGTTCACGCTCGGCGGCATAGCGGTGAATCATGGGTACCAGTTCGGCCATGATCTCGTCCTCGCCGATGTTCTCGCGGTAGAGCTTGTTGAGCCGATCGCCGGTGAACGACGCACCGAGATACAGGTTGTACTTGCCCGGTGCCTTGCCGGTGAAGGCGATCTCGCCCAGATAGGGGCGTGCGCAACCATTGGGGCAGCCGGTCATGCGAATGACAATGGCCTTATCGTCCAGCCCGGCGTCGGCCATCACCGCATCCAGCTTGCCGATGAAGCCGGGCAGGTAGCGCTCGGACTCCGCCATCGCCAGACCGCAGGTGGGGAAAGCCACGCAGGCCATCGCAGCCTGGCGCAGCGCCGTCTGGCTGCCGCCGCCATCCAGGTTGTACTGATCCACGAGGGTCTGCACTGCCGGTCGATCCGCTTCTTCGACATTGGCCACGATCAGGTTCTGGTTGCAGGTCAGCCGGAATTCGCCGCGATGCACGCCGGCCAGTTCACGCAGGCCAGTCATTAGCTGCTGGTGCTCGAAATCGGCAATGCGGCCATTCTCGATCAGTAGCGTCAGGTGCCAGCGCCCGTCATCGCCCTGGGTCCAGCCGAAACGATCCCCGTTGCCGGTGAATATCGCTTCGCGCGGGGCCTCGAGCGAAAATCCCAGCCGGTTGTTCAACTCGTCCCGGAACCAGTCGAGACCATTGTCGTCCAGTGTGTACTTGAATCGGGCCCGCTTGCGGTTCACCCGGTCGCCGTAATCCCGCTGAATCCCGATCACGTGTTCGGATACCGCCAGCACCTGATCCGGTGTGCAGAAACCGATGACCGATCCCAGCCGCGGGTAGGTGGCGGGATCACCATAGGTGGCACCCATGCCGCCGCCGACCGAAACATTGAAGCCAAGCAGTTCGTCGCCGTCGGCGATGGCGATGAATCCGAGATCGTTGGCGTAGACATCGCTGTCGTTTTCGGGGGGGATGGCGATTGCGATCTTGAACTTGCGAGGCAGATACTGGCTGCCGTAGAGCGGCTCGTGGTCCGGCTCGCCACCGGACTCGCCGTCGAGCCAGAGTTCCTCGTAGGCCTTCGAGCGCCACAGCAGGTGCTCGCTCACGCGATGGGTCCAGTCGTGGACCTCGGCGTGCAGGCGCGAACGGTGCGGGTTGGTGTTGGCTACCACGTTGCGATTGACATCGCCGCAGCCGCCCTTGGCATCCAGCCCGGCCGCGTCCACCGCCTGCAGCAGCGGCTTGAGATGCTCCTTGAACACCCCGTGGTACTGGAACGTCTGGCGGGTGGTAACCCGCAGCGTGCCATTGGCGTAGGTGCGAGCGATCTCGTCCAGTGCCAGCCATTGCGAGGCCGTGAGTACGCCGCCGGGCAGCCGCAGGCGCACCATGAACTGATAATGGGGCTCGAGCTTCTGCTGCTTGCGCTCGGCGCGCAGATCACGGTCATCCTGCTGGTAGAAGCCGTGGAACTTGGTCAGCTGGGTGTCGTCATCAGCCACCGCCCCGGTGGCGCGGTCGGCCAGGCTTTCGGCGATGGTGCCGCGCAGATAGTTGCTGCGCGACTTGATGTGCTCGACATCGTTGAAGTCGGGTTGAATCTCGGGCATAGGTTTGAAGAGGTTTCGAGTTTGATGTTTCGGGTTTCAAGTTGCACACGGAACTCCGAGCACTACTGCCTGAAACCCGAAACGTGAAACTTGAAACTCGGAATGTCAGTAGACGTCCCGCTGGTAACGCTTTTCCTTCTGCAACCGCTTGAGATAGTCGGCGGCCGCGTCGGCACTCATACCGCCCTGCTCGGCGATTATATCGCCCAGGGCGTCGTGCACGTCACGGGCCATCCGGTCGGCGTCGCCGCAGACGTAGACATTGGCGCCATTCTCGAGCCAGCCGTACACGTCCCGGGCCTGTTCCCGCAGACGATGCTGCACATAGACCTTGTCGGCCTGGTCGCGCGAGAACGCCACATCCAGACGGCTGAGCAGGCCGTCGCGACGCCAGCGCAACCAGTCGGTCTGGTAGTAGAAGTCGGTACGGAAATGCGGCGCGCCGAAGAACAGCCAGTTGTCGCCGCCGGCGCCCTGCTCTTCGCGCTCCTGCAGGAAGGCACGGAACGGGGCGACGCCGGTACCCGGCCCGATCATGATCAGGGGCGTGTCGTTGTCGGCCGGCAACTTGAAGCTCTTGTTGGCGTCGATGTAGACCGGCACCGTGTCGTCCTCGCCCACCCGGTCAGCCAGATGGGTGGAGGCCACGCCCAGGCGGTCGCGGCCGTGGCTGTGATAGCGAACCGCCGCCACCGTCAGGTGCAGTTCGTCCGGGTTGGCGGCATGACTCGAGGCGATCGAGTACAGCCGTGGCGGCAGCTTACGCAGCAGGCGAACAAAATCCGAGGCTGACAGGCCCGGAACCGGGTATTCACGGACCAGATCGGTGAGGTCGCGACCGTAGACATAGTCGGCGAAGGCATCGCGCTGATCGTCGCCGAGCAGATTCTGCAAATCACCGGATTCGGCCAGCTGGGCGTATTGCGTGACGAACGGCCGCGTCAGCGTGGTGATCTCGTACTGGTGGCGCAGCGCATGCGCCAGGCTGACTTCGCCGTCAACGCCGGTGACCCGGGCATCGCCGTCCAGCTGCAGGGCCGCCAGCAACGCGTCCACCGCGGCCGGCGGATTGCTCGGTACCACCCCGAGCGAATCGCCCGGGGTCCAGATCAGGCCGGAATCCTCGGTATCCAGCTCGATGTGACGAACCTCCTTGTCGGACCCACGGCCGTTGAGCACAGTGTTCGCCAGGATTGCCGCGCCATGGGGGTTCTTGCGGGTAGGCGCCTGCGGCGTCCGCGCGGCGGTGGGCAGCGAAGTAACCGTGGGGTGCGCGTCACCGGCCGGTTCGGGCGCGGCAAACTTGGCCAGCACATCGGCGGTCCAGGCTTCCGCGGCGTCGTCGTAATCGACGTCGCAATCCACGCGGTCGATCACCCGGGTACCCCCAAGCTCGGCCAGACGCTCATCGATCACGCGGCCGGTCTCGCAGAAATGCTCGTAGCTGGAATCACCCAGGGCGAGCACCGAGAAGCGGACCCCGTCGAGCTTCGGCGCCTTCTTGCCGTGCAGGAACTCGTAGAAATCCTCGGCGTCGTCCGGAGGTTCGCCCTCACCGTGGGTGGAAACCACCACCACCAAGTTGCTTTCCTGCTTGAGGTCCTTGGGCTTGTAGTCGGCCATATCGGCCAGCCGCGCGGTAATGCCACCGGCCTGGGCGGCATCGCGCAGGCTGCCGGCCACGCCCTCGGCGTTGCCCGTCTGCGACCCATAGAGGATGGTCAGTGTCTGCGAACTGCCCGCAGCGGCGGCAGGGGCAGCATCGGCCACCGCGCCGGGTTCCGCCAGCGCCGCGTTCAGGCCGGCCAGATACCCGCTGATCCATGTCGCCTGCATGGGCGACAGGGATTCAACCAGCGATTCCAGCTGGGCGGCCTGACTGGCGTCGAGCGGACTGCTATGTTCGCGAATCTGTGCGGCTTTCATGACGTTGGTCTCGTGGCATACGGGCCGAATGGGCACAGGCCCTGAGCGTGACGTGCAGCCTACGCTCGCATCGTTATATTTAAAATATCTTGTTCATTATTTTTTTATAACTTTTTATGCAGATCGCCGCCCGTCCCGGTTGTTGCTAGAGTGCCGGTACCGCCCGTCAATCCGCCTTCCGCTCTTGCGTGACCCGGCCACCGCCATGCCCCTCTGGCCCTGGATCCTGAGCCTCTGCCTGTGGCTGAGCGCCTGCGCGGTAGCACCGCCGCGCCAGCCGGACAACCTCTGCGCCATCTTCCACGAGAAGGACGGCTGGTATGACGACGCCCATGCCGCCGAAAAGCGCTGGGGCACCCCCATCCCGGTGCAGATGGCCATCATCTTCCAGGAATCCGCCTACCAGCAGGACGTGCGCCCACCCCGCACCCGGCTGCTCTGGGTGATCCCCTGGACGCGGCCCTCCTCGGCCTACGGCTACACCCAGGCACTGGACAGCACCTGGGCCTGGTACCAGCGCGACAGTGGCAACAGCTGGGCCGACCGCGACGACTTCGAGGACGCCGTGGACTTCGTGGCCTGGTACGTGAACCAGAGCCATCGCCAGATCGGCATCGCCAGAAACGACGCCTACAGCCAGTATCTGGCGTATCACGAGGGTCAGAACGGCTTCAAACGCCGCACTTGGGCGAACAAGAAATGGCTGATCAACGTGGCCTATCGCGTCAGCGCACGCGCCGACCGCTATACCCGGCAACTGGCCGGTTGCCGTGAGGATCTGGAAAGCGATGGCTGGTGGTTCTTCTGGTAACCCTCTGATGTCAGACCAGCGCCGGCGTGTAGTGATCGACCAGCAGCAACGTGAAAATCGCCATCAGGTAGACGATGGAATAGCCGAAGGTCTTCATCGCCAGCCCCGGTCGCGGCGCGTACTTCAGACGAATGGCGTAATACAGGAACCAGCCGCCCAGCACGCTGGCGCCGACCAGGTACAGCAACCCACTCATGCCCACGGCGAACGGCAGCAGGGTCACCAGCACCATCATCACCGTGTACAGCAGCACCTGGGTGCGCGTGTACGCCAGTCCGTGCGTGACCGGCAGCATCGGGATGTCCACCTCGGCGTATTCGCGATGCCGCTCGATCGCCAGCGCCCAGAAGTGCGGCGGTGTCCAGACGAAGATGATCAGGAACAGCAGCAGCGAATGGGGATCGATGGTATTGGTCACCGCCGACCAGCCCAGCACCGGCGGCGCCGCCCCGGCCGCCCCGCCGATCACGATGTTCTGGGGTGTCGCGCGCTTGAGGTAGAGCGTGTAGATGCCGGCGTACCCGACCAGCGTCAGCAGCGTCATCCAGGCGGTAAGCGGGTTGACCAGCCAGTGCAGCACCGCCATGCCCAGCAGGCCGATGACCAGGGCAAACATCGAGGATTCCGGCACGCCCAGATGGCCTGTCACTAGCGGCCGGCCGCAGGTCCGCGCCATGCGGGCGTCGGCCTGACGGTCCAGAATCTGGTTCAGGGCCGCCGCCGAGGCCGCCATCAGGCCGATGCCGGCAGTGCCGAACACGAGCGCCGGCCAGGGCACCATGCCCGGTGTGGCCAGAAACATCCCCACCATGGCGGTGAACACGATCAGCAGCACCACCCGTGGCTTGCACAACTCGTAGTAGTCGGCCAGCCGCTGGGCGAACGTGGGCCGCGCCAGGTCGATGGAATTGGCACTCACGAGAGCCTTGCCCCCATCTGCCAGCTTGCGTGATTCACCGCCATAAGCACCAATAATAGCAATGCCGCCCCCCCGTTGTGGGCCACCGCCACCAGCAGCGGCAGATGGGCCACCACGGCGGTAATGCCCAGAACGATCTGCAGTGTGACGGCCAGCAGCAGCGCGCTGGCCAGCCAGCGCCAGCGATCATCGCGCCCGCCGGCCCGCCAGAGCACGCTGGCCAGCACCAGCATCACCACCGCGACCACGATCGCGCCCAGGCGATGCACCCAGTGGATGGTGGCGCGGGGTTCGGCGTCGAGCACGCCATATTCGTAGTTGATCCCCAGCCCGTGCCACAGGGTGAAGGCCTGCGCATAGTCGGTGTCCGGCCACCACTGGCCCTGGCAGGTGGGAAAATCCGGGCAGGCCAGCGCAGCATAGTTGGTCGAGGTCCAGGCGCCCAGGAACAGTTGCGCGAACAACGCCACCAGCGCCACGCCGGCCAGCAGCCGCAGCCGCGACCAGGCGGCCCAGCCGCTGAAGTGGCGCCCCTGGCGCAGCAGGCACCACCACAACAGCGCCAGCGTGGTCATGCCGCCCAGCAGATGGGCTGTCACCACCAGCGGCTTGAGCAGCCAGGTCACGGTCCACATGCCGAGAATGCCCTGGAAGATCACCAGCCCCACCAGCATCCACGGCAACACCCGCTGCTGATGTGCCCGCTTCCGGCGGCGCCAGGCCATCCATGCCATCGCCAGAATCAGCAGTCCCAGGGTGCTGGCGAGATACCGATGAATCATCTCCTTCCAGGCCTTGGGCGCTTCAACCGGCCGTTCCGGGAATGCCGCGTTGGCGGCCTCGGTTTCGGCGCCCAGGGCGGGCACATCCAGATGGCCGTAACAGCCCGGCCAGTCGGGGCAGCCGAGCCCGGCATCGGCCAGCCGCACGTAGGCGCCAACCGTGATCACCACGAATGCCAGGGCGATGGTCAGCAGGTTGAGACGGTAGAAGCGATCGCTCATGAACGTGGTTTCCGGCAATGCCGCAGCGGCATCAGCCGATGTGGGAAAGCTTGAGCAGATGCTTGATGTCCTTGAACAGGGCATCGGCCGGGCTGTCCAGACCACGCGGGTAGTACAGCACCCAGTTGCCCAGCGGATCGATCAGGTAGATCACCCCGCTGGCAGCCGGGGCGGAGGCCCGCTCGTCGAGAAACGTCCGCAACCGGTCGCCGCCGGTCACCACCCGCAGATCGGGATGACCGTTGTCACGCAGCGAGACATCCGCGGCATCACCGGTCACCAGCACCCGCTGTACCCGGGCGGCCCGCCGGTGCAGCAGCGTGCGCACCTGCCGGGAATCGGCCAGCACCGCCTGACACACGTCCCCACAGCCTCCCGGCGCCACAGTAAGCACGGTCCACAGCTCGTCGAACAGTTCGCGCCCGGCAACCGCGCCGTTGTCGTCCTGAAACTCGGTTTCGGGCAGCGCCTGGACCGGCTGCACCAGCACTCCCTTGCTACCGCCACCAGTAGGCATCCAGCGCGGCACGGCGTAGTACATCAGCGCGGCCAGGATCAGCGGGCCGAAGAAAAGTCCCACCAGCACCAGCAGTTTCAGTCGCGATCGGGTTGTCGGTTGCGTCATGCGCGTCGCTTCGTGTTCATGATCAGAAATATCACCAGCACTGCCAGCGCCATGGCGTACCACTGCACCGCGTAGCCGATGTGCCGCTGCGGCGGAATCCCCACCGACTGCCAGTCGCGCTCGAATCCGTCCGGCAGTGACTCGTCCAATAGCACGATCCCGGCCAGCACCGGCGCCTCGTACTGACATTCGACCTGCGCGGCGGTCGGATAATTCAGCACCCGCGGCCAGTCCGACTGTTCACAGGCATCCGGCGCAGCCAGCCGCATCCCCGGTTCCGGCAACGACCGCCAGAGTCCGGTGACACGCTGCCGGCCGGCCGGCACATCGGGACGCGGTGGCTCGGTGCGGTCGCCGCTCCGGGGCACCCAGCCGCGGTCTATGAATACGAGTCGGCCGTCATCCAGACGCAGCGGCGTCCACACACGGTAACCGGCGGCGCTCTGCCAAATCTGGTTGTCCAGCAGCAGCTGGCGCTCAGCCAGATAGCCACCCGACACCACCACCCGCCGGCCGTACTGCGATGCCGGCTCGGTAGCGTCCGCCAGACGCATCGGTTCTGCCTGGCGTGCCGTACTTCTCTGCTCTAGGATGGCCTGCTTGTCCTGCGCTCTCTGCAGTTGCCAGGTGCCCAGCCCGCCCAGCACCAGCATCCCCGGCAGAAACACGAGCCAGGCCCACCAGGGCGGACGGAACCTCAAGATTCAATGGCCAAAATCATCATCGTCATCTTCCTCGTCGCCATCGTCACGGCCCTGATGGCGGGCATGGTCTTTCTGGTCAAGGACGACGGCGAGAGCAAGCGTACCGTACGGGCGCTCACGTGGCGGATCAGCCTGTCACTGGCCCTGATCGCCCTGCTGGTGATCGGCTACGCGGCCGGCTGGATCCAGCCGCACGGCGTGATGCCGCGCTGACACCCGGCGCTGTCCGGCAACGGCGCCGGGCCCGCCCTCAAAGTATATAGACGAAGACAAACAGGCCCAGCCACACCACGTCGACGAAATGCCAGTACCAGGCCACGGCCTCGAAGCCGAAGTGGTCGTGCTCGGAAAAGTGGCCCTTGAGACATCGCCCCAGGATCACGATCAGCATGATCGTGCCCAGGGTCACATGCATGCCGTGGAAGCCGGTGAGCATGAAGAAAGTCGAACCGTAGATGCCCGAACTCAGCGTCAGGTTGAGATCCTGATAGGCGTGGATGTACTCCTCGGCCTGGAAGAACAGGAACGCCAGGCCCAGCGCGACGGTCGCGGCCAGACCCAGGTTCAGCTTGAGCCGGCTGCCCTCCTTGAGGCCCCAGTGCGCGATGGTCAGCGTCACACCCGAAGTCAGCAGCAGGATGGTGTTGAGGAACGGCACCCCCCAGGGCGGGATGATCTCGAACTGGCCACCCACCTCGGCCGGACCGTTGGTCGGCCAGCTGGCCTCAAAGCCCTTCCAGAGAAACTCGTTGGTGGTGAACTCCGTACCCTCGCCCGCCAGCCATGGCACCGACAGCACGCGGGCGTAGAACAGTGCGCCGAAGAAGGCACCGAAGAACATCACCTCGGAGAAGATGAACCAGCTCATGGCCCACCGGAATGTCATGTCCTCCTGGGCGCCGTAGGCACCGCTACGGTTTTCGCGGATCACACCGCGGAACCACACGAAACTCATCACCAGCACCATCGCCAGACCCGCGGCCATTGCATAGGCGCCAATGCCGTCGGAGCCATTGAGCACCGCGGCGAACCCGCCGAGCATGACGATCATGCTCACGGTCATCATGAACGGCCAGGCACTGGGCTCCGGCACGTAGTACTGCTCGTTTCGTGTCTGGACCGACATGGTTCTCCCTCTCTACCTGATGACCACAGCCGTCTAGCGCGGGTGGCCGGGTGTTGTTCTGGTCGGCTGAGTCATCAGCCGCTCATGCTGATGAATATCGCGACATAGAAACCCACGGCCACCGCGACGAGCACCGCCGCGGTGACCAGATTACGCCGCCGGAGTGCCTTGTCTTCAGGCATGCTTCTCCGGCACCGCGGTGATTTCCCTGGGATCGATCGTCGGCGGGGTCTCGAAGGTGTGGTACGGCGCCGGGGAGGCCACCGTCCATTCCAGGCCCCGGGCGCCTTCCCAGACGCGGTCCGTGGCCTTCTGGCCGGCGCCGCGCATGCACTGGATCATGTTGTAGATGAACACGAACTGCCCGATGAAGAAGGCGAACGCGCCCACCGACGAGATCACGTTGAACTCGGTGAACTGGGTGGCGTAGTCCGGGATGCGTCGCGGCATGCCGGCCAGGCCCAGGAAGTGCTGCGGGAAGAACAGCACGTTGATCCACACGGCCGACCACCAGAAGTGGAACTTGCCCAGCGTCTCGTTGTACATCACGCCGGTCCACTTGGGGATCCAGTAGTAGATGGCGGCAATGATGGAGAACACCGCACCCGGTACCAGCACGTAGTGGAAATGCGCCACCACGAAGTAGGTGTCGTGGTACTGGAAGTCCGCCGGGGTGATCGCCAGCATCAGGCCGGAAAAGCCACCCAGCGAGAACAGGGACACGAAGCCCAGCGCGAACAGCATGGGCGTTTCGAACGTCATCGCCCCGCGCCACATGGTGGCCACCCAGTTGAACACCTTCACGCCGGTTGGCACCGCGATCAGCATGGTGGCGAACATGAAGAACAGTTCGCCGGCCACCGGCATGCCCACGGTAAACATGTGGTGAGCCCAGACGATGAACGACAGGAAGGCGATCGAAGCCGTGGCATAGACCATCGAGTCATACCCGAACAACGGCTTGCGCGCGAAGGTCGGGATGATGGTCGACACGATGCCGAACGCCGGCAGAATCATGATGTAGACCTCGGGATGCCCGAAGAACCAGAAGATGTGCTGGAACATCACCGGGTCGCCGCCACCGGTGGCGGAGAAGAAGGTGGTACCGAAATAGCGATCGGTGAGCAGCATGGTGACCGCCCCCGCCAGTACCGGCATGGCCGCGATCAGCAGATAGGCGGTGATCAGCCAGGTCCACACGAACAGCGGCATCTTCAACAGCGTCATCCCCGGGGCGCGCATGTTGAGGATGGTCACCACCACGTTGATGGCGCCGGTAATCGACGAGATGCCCATCATGTGGATGGCGAAGATCATCAGCGGCAATGAGTCGCCCGACTGCAGCACCAGCGGTGGATACATGGTCCAGCCGGCCGCCGGGCCGCCACCGTTGACGAACAGCGTCGACAGCAGCATGGCGAAGGCAAAGGGCAGGATCCAGAAGCCCCAGTTGTTCACCCGCGGCAGGGCCAGATCGGAGGCCCCGATCATCATCGGCACCATCCAGTTGGCCAGCCCCACAAAGCCGGGCATGACCCCACCGAAGATCATCACCAGCGCATGCAGGGTGATCATCTGGTTGTAGAAGTCGGGATCGACGAACTGGATGCCCGGGCCGGTGAGCTCGGCACGGATGATCAGCGACATCACCCCGCCGATGAACAGCATGGTCAGGGAGAAGATCAGGTACAGGGTGCCCAGATCCTTGTGGTTGGTGGTGCTGATCCACCGCATGATCCAGGGGAAGAACCCGTCCTTGAGCGTGACCGGTCCGTGGTGATGGTGGTCGTCGTGACCTGCCTCGTGTGCGTGACTCATTGCCTGACTCCGCTAGAAAATCTTAACGCTTTGCCTTGATCTGGGACGGCTGGACCACGTCGCCGGTGTCATTGCCGAACGCGTTGCGCTCGAACGTGATCACCGCTGCAATCTTCCGGTCGGACATCCCGTCCTTGTAGGCGGGCATGGCGCCCTTGCCGTTGAGTACCCGGTCGATATGCGTATCCAGTGACCCGGTCGCGATCTCGCTGTCCTTCATCGCCGGGAATCCCGCCGCCGGCATGCCGGAGCCGTCGGCCTGATGACAGGCCGCGCACTGGCTGTTGTAGATTTCCTCGCCTTCGGACATCAGCGTGTCCATCGGGATGTCACCGCCGCCGGCATCACCGCCACCAGTATCGGCCTCCGCCACCTGGGTGGATTCGCCACCCGCATCCGACGCGGTTTCCTGCGCCGACGCGGCATCGCCTGCATCAGCGGTCTGCGTGCCGGCCGCGTCGCCGCCATTCTCGGCCACCCAGGCGTCGAACTCGTCCTGACTCACGACCTCGACCACGATCGGCATGAAGCCGTGACCGCGGCCACAGAGCTCCGAGCACTGGCCGCGGTACACGCCGGTTTCCTCCGCCTTGAACCACATCTCGTTGATGAAACCGGGGATGGCGTCCTTCTTGCCGCCCAGCTCCGGTACCCACCAGGCGTGGATGACGTCATCGGCGGTCAGCAGGATGCGTACCTTCTGGTCCACCGGGACCACCATGCGGTTGTCCACTTCCAGCAGGTAGTTATCGACGGTGTTCGGATCGATGCCGGAATCCAGCTGGCGCGCGGCGTTACTGTCCTGAGCCAGCCGGCTGTAGATGTTCACGCCGCTGTCGATATATTCGTACTGCCACATCCACTGGTAGCCGGTCACCCGCACGGTCATGTCGGAGTTGCTGGTGTCCTCAACCCGGATGAGCGTGCCGGCGGCGGGAATCGCCATGCCGATGAGGATCACGAACGGCACGATGGTCCAGGCGATCTCCACGCTGGTGGACTCGTGGAACTGCGCCGCCTCCACGCCGCGCGACTTCCGGTGCGCGATCAGCGAATAGATCATGGCGCCGAACACCACCACGCCGATGGCCACGCAAATCCAGAAAATCAGCATGTGCAGGCCGTAGATCTCGCGGGTCATGGCCGTGACGCCCTTCGGCATGTTCAGCCCCCACTCTGCCGCCGCCGGTCCGGCGATCACGGCCGACAGCGCGGCCGCGAGATAGCTCAGTCCTTTCATTTTCAACCGTCCTCTCCGATTGTCACTTGCCGGCCCATCGCCGCCCCCCGCAGCCACCGCCGCAAACGGCTGGCGACGGCGGCGCGCTCCTCGTCGGTCAGGCACTGCCCCAACACGCAGCCCTGCCCGTGCGAGCCCAGCCAAAGTCGCGATGGGCTGGTCACATACGGTCCGGGTTCCAGTCGCACCTGTGTCCAGGCCCGCTGAAACTCCCAACGCCGTTCCGGCTGATGACGGCCGGCTTCCACCCGGACCATGTCATCGGCCACCGAAATCACTTCCCGGTATGCATTGTCCCGCATACCCCACCAAAGTCCCGCCGCCAGCGCCGCCATCTCCAGGCCCGCGAACGGCAATACCATCCAGAACCCCTGCCACGCCAGGATGCCGGCAATGCCGAACGACACCATGCACATCCCGGCGAAGAACACGCATGCGTGCTCGACGCTCAGCGAGGCATTGGGACGGATGACCAGGCGCGACATGTCAACGTGTGCTGATGGCGAGCAGGTTGCCCCGATGGTGGAACCAACCGGATTCTAGCCAGCCCGCACTGGGCTGGCAAACGCCGGTGCTATGACAACGTTCCGGAATTACGCCAGATGTCGACCAGTGGTTGCACAGCAGCCTCCGGATTCGCCCCGGGTTCGATTACGACCCGAGCTGCCGTCTCCGGCAAACGCGCCTGCAGACTGGCCACGTTGTCGCGCCAGCGCGGCTGCACCGGCGGCAGAACATTCGCCACCCAGCCGGCCAGCCATGTGCGCCGGGCGATGGCCTCGGCCGACAGCAGCGCATGATTGAGACAGCCCAGCCGCATGCCTACCACCAGCAGCACCGGCCAGCCGTGGCCGGCCACCCAGTCCGCGGTATCCAGCGTGGGGGTCAGCGGCACTCGCCAGCCACCGGCGCCCTCGACCACGACCAGATCCGCGCTGGCGGCCAGGCGGGCATGAGCAGCGTCCAGCACCGCCGGATCAATCACCAGCCCGCTATCCGCCGCCGCCAGATGCGGCGCCACCGGATCGGCCAGGGCCACCGGATTGACGTCGTCATAGTGGAACCCACCACCCGCGGCCTCGATCAGCGCCAGGGCGTCCTCGTTTCGCAGACCCTCGGGGGTGCGCTCGCAGCCGGCCGATACCGGCTTGAACGGCGCGACGCGCAAGCCCGATGCCCGCAGCGCCCGGATCAGCGCGGCGGCCACATGGGTCTTGCCGATCTCGGTATCGGTGCCGGTCACAAACAGACTCGGCGTCATGTAGCGCCCTCGGTCGCCGGCGTCAGATCCTCCACGAACGACGCCACGCGGTCGGCGAACTCTCGCTCGTGCGACAGGAACGGCGCATGGGCGGCCCGGGCCACCCGCCAGAGCTGCGCCCGCGGCAGTTGATCGACCATCCAGGCCATGGCATCGGGGTGGGCCATGCGGTCGCGCTCGCCGGCCACCGCCAGCACCGGCATATCCAGACCGGCCAGCGCCGGCCGCAAATCCGCCTCGTGCAGCAGATCGAGGCCCGCCTCCAGTCCCGGCAGGCTGGGCGGACGCGCCAGCAACTCGTTGCGCAACTGCCGCACCAGATGCCGGGCACCGGGCTCGGCCAGTACCTGCAGCATCAGGAATTCCTGCAGCGTACTGGCGAAATCTGCGGCCAGACCGCGCCGGGTCTCGGTCAGCGCCGATGGTTTCATGCCCCAGGGCCAGTCGCCGCCGCGCACGAACCGCGGCAGGCAGCCGACCAGAATCAGCCCCCGCACCTGACCGGGATGGCGCCGCGCCGCGTTCAGGCAGACCAGGCCGCCCAATGACCAGCCCAGCAGCACGCCGGGGCCAGCCATCCGCTCCACCAGATCGTCGGTCCAGTTGTTGAGCCCCACCACCAGGGCATCGCGGCCGCCGTGACCGGGCAGGTCCAGCGCCTGCACGTCCAGGCGTCCGGCCAGGCGGGATTGCAGCGGATCCCAGATACGGGCGGACACACCCCAACCCGGCAGACAGGTCAGACTGGCCGTCATGCAACCGTTTCCGCACGGCGCACGCAATCCGCCAGCGCCGTCAGCAGACCATCCACCTGCTCGGCGTCGTGGGCGGCGGTCAGCGTCACCCGCAACCGCGCGGTGCCCTCCGGAACCGTGGGCGGGCGAATCGCCGACACCAGATACCCCCGCTCCAGCAACGCCCGGCTGGCCGCCAGGGCATCAGCGTCGCTGCCCAGCACCAGCGGCTGAATGGGTGTGAGGAAAGTTTCGGGTTTCGGGTTTCGGGTTTCGGGCGAGGCATGGGCTAAGTCACGGATGCTATCGTCGAGGACGATGCCGAGCTGCTCGCATCCGCGCCGGAATCGGGCAATCAGATCGAACAGATGGTCGCGACGCCACTGGTCCGCCTGCAGCCGCCGCAACCCGGCGCTGGCCGCTGCCGCCACCGCAGGCGGCGGCGCGGTGGAGAAGATCAGCGTGCGCGCCCGCTGGATCAGATACTCGATCAGCGCCTCATCGCCGGCCACGAATGCGCCGGCTGCGCCCACCGACTTGCCGAGCGTGGCGACGTATACGTCGGGACTCGGGACTCGGGACTCGGGACTCCGCGAGGGCGCCGCGCATGCCCCGCGCCCGCCGCCGAGCACGCCGAAGCCGTGGGCGTCGTCCACCATGGTCCAGGCGTCGCGGCGGGCGGCGGCCGCCATCAACGCCGGTAACGGCGCCAGGTCGCCGTCCATGGAGAAGACACTGTCGGTGACCAGCAGCCGGTGACCGGATCCGGCTTCAGCGAGTTGCGCGTCGGCGGCCGCGGAGTCGGCGTGGGCATACACTCGCTTGGCGGCGCCGGACAGGCGGGCTCCGTCGATCAGGGAAGCGTGGTTAAGCGCGTCGGCAACGATGGTATCGGCCTTGCCCATCAGTGCATCGATGATGCCGACATTGGCCGCGAAACCGGTGGCGAACAGCAGCGCCCGGGGCCGGCCGAGGTAATCGGCCAGCTGTTCCTCCAGTTCGGCGTGGGCCCGGTTGTGGCCGCTGATCAGCTGCGACGCCCCGCTGCCACTGCCGGTCTGCCGGGCGGCGGCGGCCATGGCCTCGGCCACGCCGGGGTCGGCGGCCAGGCCCAGGTAATCGTTGCTGCAGAAGTTGATGCATCGACGGCCGCCGATCTTGATGCGCACGCCGTGGACCCCCGTGACCGCATGCCGATGGCGGTAGCGCTGGCGGCCTTCCAGCGCCGCCAGCTCACGCGCCAGATGCGCACCCAGCGACGGGGTCACTGCCCGGCGGCAGCCTGCGGCGCAGCGTCGGCGGACGGGCTGGCCGCGTTTTCCGGCAATTCGGTGTAGCGCGGCTGCGCTTCGGGATGCATGCCGAGCTTTTCCAGCAGCGCCAAATCCTTCCGATGCTGCGGATTAGCCGTGGTCAGGAGCTGGTCCCCGTAGAAGATGGAGTTGGCTCCGGCCAGGAAACACAGTGCCTGGGTGGATTCGCTCATGTCCTCGCGGCCGGCAGACAGGCGCACGTAGGAGGCCGGCATCAGGATGCGTGCCACCGCGATAGTGCGCACGAAATCCAGTTCATTGATGGGTTCCACGCCATACAACGGGGTGCCCGGCACCTGCACCAGATTGTTGATGGGCACGCTCTGGGGATGTTCCGGAAGATTGGCAAGGGTCTTCAGGAATTCCACCCGGTCTTCGGGTTCCTCCCCCATGCCCACGATGCCACCGCAACAGACCTTGACCCCGGCGTCGCGCACCGCCTCCAGCGTCTCGAAGCGGGTCTCGTAGCTGCGGGTGGTAATGACTTCCTCGTAGTAGCGCTTGGAGGAATCGATGTTGTGGTTGTAGTAGTCGAGCCCGGCGCCGGCCAGCTTTTCCGCCTGCCGTGACTCGAGCATGCCGGCGGTGACACAGGTCTCCAGCCCCTCGGCCTTGACCGCCCGCACCATGTCGATCACCCGGTCCAGGTCCTTGTCCTTGGGCCGGCGCCAGGCCGCGCCCATGCAGAAGCGCGTGGCGCCCGCCGCCTTGGCACGCCGGGCGGCATCCACCACCTGCTCCAGCGGCATCAGTTCCTCGCGCTCCAGGCCGGTCTGGTAGCGGATGCTCTGCGGGCAATAGGCGCAATCCTCGGGACAGGCACCGGTCTTGACCGACAACAGCGTGGACAGCTGCACGGCGTTGGCATCGAACTGGGCACGGTGCACACTCTGGGCGCGATGTAGCAGGTCGCTGAACGGCAGCTCGAACAGGGCGGCGACTTCCGCCGAAGTCCAGTCGTGGCGCGGCGTATCGAGGGTCGAATCGGTCATGCGGGCAGTCTGGGGTTGGCGTGATGAAGACGCGACGATTGCCCATCGCCCGTTAGCTGTCAACCTGAGATGCTGATGACGGTAAACAGCTGGTTACGCTCCGCACAATCGATAGCGTACCCGCCGCACTGCCTGCTGTGCGGCGCACCCGGCCAGCCGGACCGGGACCTGTGCGCCGGTTGCGATCACGACCTGCCCCGGCTCGGCGACATCTGCGCCACCTGCGCCCTGCCCCTGCCCGGAGCTACCGCCACCCGCTGCGCCCGTTGCCTGCAGACGCCGCCGCCCCAGGACGCCGCCGTCGCCGCCCTGGACTACGCAGCTCCGGTGGACTGGCTGATCACCCGCCTCAAATTCAGCCGTCAGGTCAGTCACGGACCGCTGCTGGCGGCCCTGCTCGCCGACCGCCTCGCGGCGGCCGGGACCGATGCGGACATGCTGGTGCCGGTGCCACTGCACCCGCGTCGCCGGCGCGAACGCGGCTTCAACCAGGCGGCGGAGATTGCGGCCGGGCTGCGACGCCATCTCGGTGTACCGGTGCGACCTGATCTGGCCATGCGCCGCCGCGAAACCGGCCATCAGGCGGATCTGCCCGCCCGCGAGCGCGCCGCCAACGTTCGCGGGGCCTTCCGGGTCGCGGCCCCGGTGGCGGGCTACCGCATCGCGGTGGTCGACGACGTGATCACCACCGGTCATACCGTGGCCGAGCTGGCCCGCACACTGATCGCGGCCGGCGCCGACCGGGTGGAGGTCTGGGCGCCGGCCCGGGCACCAGCGCCAGGAGGCCGGCAGTAGCCGACTGCCCCGCACGGCGATAGGCTTGCGCGAGTTTCAGCGCGTTCGTTCGGAGTCGCCATGCTGCGTTATCTGCTGCCCGATAATCTTCGTCCCGGTACCCGCCCCGGCGCCCTGGCCCACGACAGCGAGGCCCCCCGCCAGCATCCGTTGGTGATCCGGCATATGTCGTACGACCCGGCGGGCGCGACCGAGGCGGATTACCAGAACTTCGACCAGTGTCCGGACATCACCGCCTCGACACGGCTGGACTGGCTGCATTTCCAGGGCGACGTCCCGCCCTCGGTCCTGGCCCGCCTGCGGGATTCCTTTGGCCTGCATCCGCTGGCAGTCGAGGACGTGCAGAACCTCGGCCAGCGACCCAAGCTGGAGATATTCGACGACTGTCTGTTCGTGACCCTGGCGCTGCCCCGACGCGATGCCGGTAACCTGCGCTTCGAGCAGGTCAGCGTGTTCGCCTCCCCGCAGCTGGTGCTGAGCTTTCACGCCGGCAGCGACGACATCACCGCTCCGATCCGCCAGCGCATTCAATCCGGCAAGGGGCGCATCCGCCACGCCGGGGCTGATTACCTGTTGTATGCGCTGATCGATCTGATCGTGGATTTCGACTTCCCATTGCTCGAAACCTATGCCGACGAACTCGACGCGCTGGAGGAGGACATCTTCACTCGCCCGCGCCAGAACCCGGTCAGCCACATTCATCACATCAAGAGCGATCTGATCGGCCTGCGCAAGGTGCTTTGGCACCAGGCGGCCATGCTCGGGGAGCTGGTTCGCAGCGAACACCCGCTGCTGGTCGCGGATAACCTGCCGTACTACCGCGACGCCGAGGACCATGCACGCCGCGTCAACGACTTGCTCGACGGCTACCGGGATGCCTGCAGCAGCCTGCTGGACACGCATCTGTCGCTGTCGTCGGCCCGGCTCAACGACACCATGAAGGTGCTCACGGTGATCTCCACCATCTTCATACCGCTGTCGTTCGTGGCCGGCCTCTACGGTATGAATTTCGACACCGATCTGCCGGGCAACATGCCGGAACTGTCCCTGCCATACGCCTACCCCGTCCTGCTGGGCGGCATGCTCACACTGGCGGTGGGCATGCTGATCCTGTTCCGGCGCCGAGGCTGGTTATAAGTCCCCTCTGGTTCATACCCCGGCCGGGCTAAGGCACCTGCGGTCGCGCGCCTCCTACACCGACGCGTACTCGCTGCCCCCGTCAAGCCAGCGTTCGGCCAATAGCGCCACCAACCGCGGATGTGCCGCCAGCAATCGGTCCGCCGCAGCCTGGGCGGCCGGGGCCAGATCGGCATCGCGCATGACGTCGGCCATGCGGAAATTCACCGCGCCGGTCTGACGCGTGCCCAGCACCTCGCCGGGGCCGCGCAGGGCCAGGTCCTCGCGGGCGATCACGAATCCGTCGGTGGTGGCCCGCAGGGCCGACAGCCGCCGGCGGGCCAGCTCACCCAACGGCGGCTGATACAGCAGCACGCAATGACTTTCCGTACGCCCGCGGCCCACCCGCCCGCGCAACTGATGCAGCTGAGCCAGGCCCAGCCGCTCGGCGTTCTCGATCACCATCAGCGAGGCATTGGGCACGTCCACCCCCACCTCGATCACCGTGGTGGCCACCAGCAGGTCGAGGTTGCCGGCCGCGAAAGCCCGCATTACGGTTTCCTTGTCGGCGGATTTCATCCGGCCGTGGGCCAGCCCCACCCGGCAGTCCGGCAACGCCTGGGTGAGCTCCTCGGCGGTGGCTTCGGCCGCCCGGGCCTGTACCTGTTCGGTTTCCTCGATCAGCGTGCATACCCAGTAGGCCTGGCGCCCGCCCGCGCAGGCGGCGGCGATGCGATCCACGACGGCGTCGCGCCGGGTGGCGGGCACCGCGGCCGTGGTCACCGGGGTGCGGCCGGGCGGCAGTTCATCGATGATCGAGGTATCCAGATCGGCATAGGCACTCATGGCCAGGGTGCGGGGAATCGGCGTGGCGGTCATGATCAGCTGATGCGGGGTGAGCGCACCGGCCTCACCCTGATCGCGCAGAGCCAGCCGCTGGTGCACGCCGAAGCGGTGCTGTTCATCCACCACGGTCAGCCCCAGGCGGCCGAATCCCAGGCCGGACTGGAACAGAGCATGCGTGCCCACCGCCACCAGCGGTTCCGAGCCGGCCAGCGCGGCCCGGGTGGCATCCTCGGTGCGGCCGCCGATCACTGACCGCACCGGCAGGCCCAGCGGGTCCAGCCACCCGGCAAGGGTGGCGGCATGCTGCTCGGCCAGCAGTTCGGTCGGGGCCATGAACGCGGTCTGCCAGCCGGCCTCGGCGGCCGCCACGGCGGCAGCGGCGGCGATCAGGGTCTTGCCCGAGCCCACATCGCCCTGCACCAGACGCAGCATGGGCTCGCCGCCGGCGATATCGGTCAGCACGTCGTCCAGCACCCGCCGCTGGGCCGCTGTGGGCTCGAAGCCCAGTTGCTGCAGGAACTGCCGCAGCAGCCCGCCCGAGGACACCAGCCGCGGCGCCTGGCGCTGGCGAATGCGGCGCCGCCGTTCCCGCAGACCGGCCTGGTGCGCCACCATTTCCTCGAACGCCAGCCGCCGCACGGCCGGATGCCGACCTTCCAGCACTGCGGCGAGGTCGGCGTCCGCCGGCGGGCGATGCAGAACTCGCAGCGCTTCGCCCAGGGGCGGCAGCTGCTGATCCGCGCGGATTTCATCCGGCAGCGACTCGGGCAGAAAACCCGATTCGTCCAGCCGCTCCAGCAATGGCTCGATCAGCCCCCGCAGGCGAGCCTGGGTCAACCCAGCGGTGGTGGGATACACCGGCGTCAGGCGATCGGTCGGCGCCTGTCCGTCAGCGGGACCCGACAGCACCCGGGTTTCCGGATGCACCATTTCCAGACCGCCCGGCGCCGCCCGGACTTCGCCGAACACCTGCAGCCAGACACCGGGCACCAGACGGTTGGTCTGACCGGCCCCGAAATGAAAGAAGCGCAGGCGCACCCGATGCGCTCCGTCGGCCAGCACCACATTGAGGCTGCGGCGGCGGCCATGGCGGATTTCCGCATGTTCCACACAACCCACCGCCAGCGAAGAGGCGCCGGGCCGAAGCGCCGCCAGCGCCACCACCCGGGTGCGGTCCTCGTAGCGCAACGGGGCATGCAACAGCAGGTCCACCACCCGCTCGACGCCGAGCTGCGACAGCTTCGCCGCCAGTCCGGAACCGACGCCGGGCAGCGCGGTGACCGGATCGCTGGCGGCGACTGGCACGTCAGTCGGCCACTACCAGAATGGCGTCGGCCTCCACCCGGGCCCCCTTGGGCAGCGACCCCACCCCGACCGCGGCCCGGGCCGGGAAGGGCTCGGCAAAGGTCTCCGCCATCACCTCGTTGACTGCGCCGAAGTCACCCATGTCCACCAGATAGATATGCAGCTTGACCACGTCCGCCAGGGTGGCGCCGCCGGCCTCGGCCACCGCGGCGATGTTGGCGAATACCCGGCGGATCTGCCCGGGCATGTCATCCTCGACTAGCGCCTGGGTGTCGGGGTCGAGCGGGATCTGGCCGGACACGTACAGCGTGTTGCCGGCGCGCACGCCCTGGGAATAGGCGCCGATGGCCTGGGGCGCGCGGTCGGTCTGAATCACTTGGCGGGTCATGGTGGCGAGGCATCCTCTGTCTGGGTGAGTGAACGTACCGCCGCGGCCAGGGCCGGCACCAGCGCGGCCATGCGCTGGTAGTCGAGCGTGCCCGGAATGTCGAAGCGGGTGTGGTAGTTGGGGTTCCGATAATAGGCGGTGTCGGTGACCATCGCTGCCGGCCAGCCGTGCGGCCAGTAGTTGCGGTGGTCGGAGTTGTCCAGCCCCGGAAAATCGAGGGGACTAGCCAGATAATGCACCGGGACATCGCCGCCCGCCCGCATGCCGGCCTGCACCTGCTGCATCAATGGCCGGTCGCGCCAGCGCCCGATCAGGCCGACGAAATTGCCGGTGGTGGGATACCACCACCCCAGCACCGGTACCGGAAAGCGCTGGGTGCCGGGCAGATCGCGGAAGTACCCGAGCATCTCCAGGGCCAGCATGGCGCGCACCTCGACGCCCGCGGCCACCAGTTGATCGGCATGGTGGGCGCTGCCCATCGCACCCAGCGAGAAGGCGGGCTGCTCTTCCAGCGTGAAGGCCACCAGTTCCAGACCCACGGCCGGCTCGTAATCGGCCAGCATCCGCGCCAGTTCGATCAGCACCGCCACGCCGCTGGCGTTGTCGTCGGCGCCGGGCAGATCGCCGTGGACGTCGTAATGCGCCCCCACGATCACCCGGGGCGCATCGGCCGGTCCGCGCCGAGCGACGATGTTGCGGTAGGTGTTGCCACGCACCTCGAATGGCTGTTCGCGGGTGGTCCAACCGGCCCGCTCGAGTTGTTCCTCGATGTAGGCCGCCGCCCGGTCGAGACTGCCGGGATGATCGAAATTGCGCGGCGGGTCCAGCGTCGCCAGAAACTCGACATGGCCGGCCAGAGTGGCGGGTTCCGCGGCAGCGGCATCGGCCATGGGCATCAGCGCCAGCAACGCGGCGGCCAGCGCCCTCACGCGCGGGCGACGCGCTCGACCACCGACAGGCGGCGCAGCCGGCGGATCAGGCGGGCAAGCTGGCCCCGGTCGGTCACCGCCACCAGGAAACGGATGCTGGAAATCGAACCGCTGCGTTCGGGCGACTGCACGCTTTCGATGTTGCAACCGGCATCCGCCAGCTTGGAGGTGAGCTTGGCCAGCACGCCGCGTTCATTGCGGGCCTGAATCCGCAGTTCCACCGGATATTCGCCGGTCACCGACCCCGACCAGGTCAGCTCCACCCGGTCCGAGGGGCGGACCTTCTTGGCGCTGAACTTGCAGCCGAAACGGTGCACGACCAGACCCCGGCCCACGCTGACCAGGCCGTGGATGGCATCCCCCGGCACCGGATGACAGCACTTGCCGAACTCCACCACCAGCCCTTCCGTGCCCTGCACCGCCAGCGGCTCGCTGCGACGCCGTTCGCGCTGGGCCGCGCTGGGCGGCAGGAAGTGGCGAGCCACCAGCGGGGCGAGCCGCTCCCCCAGGCCGATGCTGGAATACAGCGATTCCATGTCCGGCTCCTCCATCTCCGCCAGGCCGTGTTCGCGATCGTCCCGGCTGAGCCGCCGCAGCGACAAACCGAGTTCACGCAGCGACTTGTCCAGCAGACGCTGCCCCAGCCGCGCGGCCTTGTCCTCCCGCTGGTTCTTGAGATGGTTGCGAACGCCGCTGCGAGCCTTGGCGGTACGCAGGAAATGCAGCCAGGCGGCGTTGGGCCGTGCATGCTTGGCGGTGATTACGTGCACCACCTGCCCAGATTCCAGCTGACTGTTGAGCGGCGCCAGCTGACCGTCAACTCGTGCAGCCACGCAGTGATCACCCAGTTCGGTATGTACCGCGTAGGCAAAATCCACGCAGGTGCCGCCCTTAGGCAGCCGGATGATCTCGCCCTTCGGGGTGAACACGTAGACCTCGTCCGGCACCAGATCCACCCGCAGGTTATCCAGGAACAGCGCCGAATCCGGATCTCCGGCGTGATACTCCAGCAGGGTACCCAGCCATTCGCTGGCGTCGGCATCCATGGCGGTCATGCGAGCCGGGCCGTCCTTGCCCAGCTTGTACTGCCAGTGCGCGGCGATACCGCTTTCCGCGATGTGGTGCATCTCGCGGGTGCGGATCTGCACCTCGAACTTGACCCCGCCCCGGGCCATCAGGGTGGTATGCAGGGACTGGTAGCCATTGACCTTGGGGTTGGCGATGAAGTCGTTGAACTGTTCGGTGATCGGCCGGTAACAGTGGTGCACGATCCCCAGCGAGCGATAGCAGGCATCGACCTCGTCGACGATCACGCGAAACCCGTAGAGATCCACCACGTCGAGAAAGCGCCGGTGCTTCTCGCGCATCTTGCGGTAAATGCTGTACAGGTTCTTGCGCCGGCCGATGACGTTGGCCTCGATGCCTTCGCGGGCCAGCGCGCTGGCCAGGGTTTCCTCGATTTCCCGTACCAGGCTCTTGCGATCGCCCACGATCGACGCCGAGGCGCGCTTGAGCACCTCGTAACGCTTCGGGTGGAGGGCCTCGAACCCCAGCTCCTCGAGTTCCTGGCGCAGAGAATTGATGCCCAGCCGCCGCGCGATGGGGGCGTAGATGTCCAGCGTTTCGGTGGCCACGCGCCGGCGCTGCACCGGCTTCATCGAGCCCAGCGTGCGCATGTTGTGGAGCCGGTCGGCCAGCTTGACCAGGATCACCCGCAGGTCGCGGGTCATCGCCAGGATCAGCTTGCGGAAGTTCTCGGCCTGGGCCTCGGCACGGGAGCGGAACTGGGCCTTGTCCAGCTTGCTGACGCCGTCCACCAGCAACGCCACCTCCTCGCCGAAGGAGCGGGCGATCTGCTCGCGCGCGGTATCGGTGTCCTCGATCACGTCATGCAGCAGCGCCGCCGACAGCGTGGTGGCGTCCATGCGCATTTCCGCGAGGATGCGCGCGACCGCCAGTGGATGGTAGATATAGGGTTCGCCGGACTTGCGGAACTGGCCCCGGTGCTGCTGTTCGCCGTAGGCATGGGCGCGTCGCACCATGCCGATCTGTTCCGGCGTCATGTAGGTGCGCAGCAACTCGATCAGCGTATCGATACCATACTCACGCGACACACGCGACGTGTGCAGCGCCGTGCTGATGCGATGAATGCCGGTCGATATCACCATGGTCCGATTTGGGCCCGCGGGGGCTGTCCCTGCCCGAAGACACCAGACTACTGCCAAAGTGCCCGGCATGTCAGCAGGCCACCGGACACGGCGCGGATACAACAACGCCGTGCATGGGCACGGCGTCGGTTATTCCGGCTTGTGCGGCGCAGGCCGCCCGGATTCAGGCTTCGCTGTCGTCCTCGGCCGGCTTCACCTTGGCCGCGGGCTTGAGATCCTCGTCCTCTTCAGCCAGCTCCTCGGCAGGCGGCGCCGGCGGGCCGTCCTGGCTGGTGGGCACCGGCGGCAGATCAACCTCTTCGAGAATGCTCCGGCCCACCAGGCCTTCGGCGATTTCGCGCAGCGCCACGACGGTGCTCTTGTCATCTTCCCAGCCGACCTGGGCATTCGCCCCGCGCGCCAGCTGTCGCGCGCGCTTGGAGGCGACCAGGGTCAGGTCGAACTGGTTGCCCAGTTGGGCCATGCAATCTTCTACGGTGACTCGCGCCATGGATGCTCGATGCTCGTTATGGTGAACCCAGTAGTTTAAGCAATACCGCCGCGTGATGCCAGCACCGAAAGGAAGACGCCGGTCAGTTCCTCGACCGCGGCGTCGAAGTCATCGTTGGTCACGTGGTGGTCGTATTCATGGGCGTGGGCCAGTTCCTCGTCGGCCTCGGCCATGCGGCGGGCAATCGTGGCCTCGTCATCCAGCGCCCGGTTGCGCAGCCGCCGTTCCAGTTCGTCCCGAGACGGCGGCTTGATGAAGATGGTGGTGACATCCGGACTGGCCGCCCGCACCTGCCGCGCGCCCTGCCAGTCGATATCCAGCACCACGTCGAGGCCGGCTTCCAGCCGGCGCTCGGTTTCAGCCCGGCCGGTGCCGTAGCGCCGGTCGAATACGCGGGCGTGCTCGAGGAACGCTCCGGCCTCGATCATGGCCACGAAGCGGGCTTCGTCGATGAAATGGTAATCCACCCCATCGGTTTCCCCGGCCCGCGGCGCCCGGGTGGTGTACGACACCGAAAAGCAGACCTGACGGCCATGCCCGGCCAGGCGCTCGATCACGGCATGGGTCAGGCTGGTCTTGCCCGCGCCGGAGGGGGCCGAGATGACGAACAACCGGCCTCGGGATGTGTCTGCGGAATCGGTCATTTATTCGATGTTCTGGACCTGCTTGCCGCTTTTCACGGTAAGGCATTGATTCATTTTAACTATATTGGCTTTTATCGTGAATCGGCTACAAATGGGGCTACACAAAACCCGAGCGTTGATCGGACTAGACATAGTCATTCGGCGGCTAGGAATTGGCCAAATCAGGCACTAGCGGAATCAAAAACATCAGCGCGCCGCCAAGCGGCACGCAGTCTAAAGCAATCCGACCTGTTGAGCACCGAGACTTGATCGAGACATTCCGGACGTCCCTACCACCATTCGAACGCTACTGTCTCAGCTTAATAGCATGGCGTTGTTCCTCCATCTCTCTTATCAAGCGATTCAACTCACGCATCGCCGGACGCACTGATCCGCGATACGCATTTTGTGAGACTCGCGCCTTACCGTCCGGCGTCCGAGGGCCAGTTGACCGCAGCCAAGGTTTCGTCTCCCTGATGCGAGCGGCCTGGCGACGCCGAGCCTCGGGTGTCCAACGCTTGCCTTGCATCACTATCCCTCCGTTCAGTTTGTTTCGCGGAATTTGTTTCCGACTCGGAACTTCTCTGACGATGGTTATTCACCTGCTGGTCCCCGTGAGCGATGTTCGCTTGACGGACGAACGCGACAGATTTCGGGCCCTTCATCTCAGACAGCGTTTCGACCGTTGAGCGGGTCTGACTCTGCGCACGGAGTGCCAGCTTCAAGTAGCTCTCCACTAGCTCTAATGAATCCGCATTGGCTGCCTTATATGCAAGGTTGTTAAAGACCGCATTCAGCGCGTGCACGTGAGTCACAAGTATTGCCTCTGAGTCGCTCAAATCACCCGCAGCGGCCAATTCCACTTTCGCCCGAAGATCCCTCGCGATCGCGCCGGCGCTAGGCACATCCCCTGATGGCACCGTAAAGCTCTTGAACGTCAACGCTGCGAGATTCGTGGCGCCCAGCAACTTGACCGATGGATCGTCTCGGTCAGCACGTTGAGGATCGGCGGTACTCGCCCGCTTACCGTTATGCTCGGACATGACTATCACTCCTCATTAATCTATCTAGCCTTCAGAATTCCATTGGCTTGGACCGGCCGGCTCATAAAGCCGACCGGCGTGGTCATTCGATTGGTCTGAACACCGGGCTACCACTTTGTCCAAGGCCCAGTTCGTTGCCAGTCGGCCCGACGCAATCCGTTGGGAGACGTTCGTTTCGGCCGATGGCGAGTGGGTACAGGTACGGATATGGATACTGGTATTGCTGAAGCACATCAGTGCGGATGCCTTGATGCCTCCAGAGCGCCCGCCTCAACCGCCAGCAATTCATCAATGACCGAGTAATAGAGAGCCTCGGGAAGGCTCCGCTGCCTCCAATCAATTGTCACGGTGCGGACTGACGCCCGGATCATCGCGCCCTCGAGCGATTTCAGCGACACGCGATCGGGCCGCGTGGCAGCGCCGGTTAGCGAGACGAAGTGCCGGTAAAGCAAATGTGAATGACGTAACCGATATCGCCCACGCTTGCGTGGCTTACCGATCAGCGAATGGACTCGGTAGGGCCGATAAAGAAACGGCTCCGAAAGCCCAGTCGGCTCATGCACCCGAAAATGAACGAACACCCGCGGCGAGTTATAGATGATCGCTGTTTCGTGACTAAGATACGAAACCAAGACCTGGCGCTCGTGAATCAGAGGTGGGGCCGAAACCAGCTTTCCATCGTAGGGCGCATCGTTAGCCATCCGAACTCTCCCGCGCTGAACCAGCATCTGCCGGGAGAGACTGCCGAACACCGGGGATTGACGATCTCAGCCGCTCCAGTTCGGAAATTAGCTGGCGTAGCCGGTCATCACCGTATCCGGCAATGCGGGCCGCGATTACCGCTTCAATCTCGTGCTCAGGCCATGCCACGGCCCGGTCGCTGAGCTTGACCGGCTTGGGGAATAGCCCCTGTGAGATCCGAAGCGCTCGAGTGCTTGGCGGATACGGAATGCGTTTGGCCAGTTCCGAAGGTGGCAACAAGCGGAGAGCAAAATCCGACGGTAGGTGATCTAGTGTGGTCATCTGAACTCCATTGATCGGTATGGAATCCAGATTGGAGCAACGCGATTGAAAGTCAGCTAAACGGTCTTTTACGACTTTCGCAGTCGCTCCAGTAGAGCGTCTTGGTTCCCGCTTTGATCGTCGGGTAATCGTGCTTCATGCTTTTTTAGCCGCTGCCCGACATTCTGAGGAGACATCTCGAAGCGTTCAGCAATGTGCTGCAATGCACCTCGCCGGCCATAAACACGCGCATGTCTATGGAACGCTGCATAGATGCGCGCATCCCTGGCAGCCAAATCACCATCTTCCTCCGCAACCTGCTTGGAAATACCGCCGCGGCGCCTTTTTCCTTGCCGCATGGCTTCCACGTTCTTCAACCGCCCTGCATAGACAAGCGCCTCCAGCAAAAGAACAATCCTATGTGCGTCTAATGGATCAACAACCTGGTCCAACTCGGGCAGATCGGAGCCGTCCTTACTGTCTTGCTCTACGGTAGCGGCAATGACCCAGTCGCGATGCAGCCTTTTGTCGGGATCAAGCCCCAGCATCATCGCGGCAAGCTGCCAAACATCGAATTCAGCAACCCTGGCCAGAGCATCGGATAGGGCCTCGTCTCGCATCCGCACACCTGCAATCGGTTCTGATAACGTCGCTCTAAAGAGTGACAACACCTTCCATCACAGATCAGCACCATACAATCCTTGCAGATCAAGGAAAGCCCGCTGGCGATAACGAAGGCTCGGTATGCCCCCTCATCCGGAAGAAGCAGCACGCCATGCTATCGACCAGCTCCTGAGCGCGGCCGGCTGGGTAATTCAAGACCGTGACGGTTTCAATCGAAACGCCTCAACCGGCGTAGCGGTTAGAGAATTTCAGCTCCGGAAAGGCCCCTGCGACTACCTTCTCTTTGTTGACGGGAAGGCGGCAGGCGTTATTGAGGCCAAGCCAGCCGGCACAACGCTCAGCGGCGTGGCCGAGCAATCCGAACGCTATATGGATACCGTTCCGGATCACGTGGCCCAATGGAATAGCCGGCTTCCCTTTGCATATGAATCCACCGCCGATGAAACCCTATTTCGTGATCGTCGCGACCCCAGGCCCCGCTCGCGAAATATCTTTGCGTTCCACAAACCTGAAACACTGTTGGAGTGGCTGCAGAACGACACCACGCTGCGCGCCCGGCTGGCAGCCATGCCGCCGCTCGACCACACCGGATTGCGCGACTGCCAGATCGAGGCGATCGAGGGCCTCGAGCGCTCTCTGGCAGACGACAAGCCGCGCTCACTCATTCAGATGGCTACCGGCGCCGGGAAGACCTTCACAGCCTGCACATTCAGCTGGCGGCTACTGAAGTACGCTGAGGCCGGTCGCATTCTGTTCCTGGTGGACCGCAACAACCTGGGCGACCAGACCCTCAAGGAATACCAGAATTATCTCGCCCCCGGCGCGGCGCACCGTTTCACGAACACCTATATCGTTCAGCACCTAAGCTCCAACAAGCTCGACCCCGACGCCCAGGTCGTCATCACCACCATCCAGCGGCTATACGCGATGCTCAAGGGTGAAGAACTGGCAGAAGACGCCGAGGAAACGTCTTCTTTCGAGACATGGGACGGTGAACAGGGCGACATTCGCCCCGTGCCCTATAGCCCGCGCATCCCCATCGAGACTTTTGATTTCATCGTCATCGATGAATGCCACCGCTCCATATACGGCATCTGGCGACAAGTGCTGGAGTATTTCGACGCCTACCTGCTGGGCCTGACCGCCACCCCCTCGAAACACACTCTCGGTTTTTTCCACAGTAATCTGGTGGCTGAATACCCCTACGAGCAATCCGTGGCGGACGGCGTCAACGTTGGCTACGAGGTCTTCCGCATCGACACCCAGGTCACCAGCAAGGGCGGTTCGGTGGATGCGGGTTTTCATGTGCCCGTGCGCGACCGCCGCACCCGTGCCATCCGCTACCGTGAATTGGACGACGCGCTGGAATACACCGGTCAGCAACTGGACCGCTCCGTTACCGTCCCCAACCAGATACGCGCGGTGCTCCGTTGCTACCGAGACAATCTCTTTACCGAGCTATTCCCCGGCCGCAGCGGCCACTGGGTGCCCAAGACCCTCATCTTCGCCAAGGATGACAACCACGCCGAGGAAATCGTCACTCTGGTGCGTGAGGTCTTCAACGAGGGCAACGAGTTCGCCAAGAAAATCACCTACCAGACCAGCGAAAAACCGAAAGAACTCATCAAGGCTTTCCGGGTTGACCCCTTCCCCCGCATCGCTGTCACCGTGGACATGATTGCCACCGGCACAGACATCAAGCCCGTCGAATGCGTCATCTTCATGCGGGATGTGAAATCGGAAGGCTATTACGAGCAGATGAAAGGCCGCGGCGTGCGCACCATCCGCGATGCCGACCTGCACCAGGTCACGCCCGATGCCAAGACCAAGACCCGCTTCGTACTCATCGACGCCGTGGGCGTGACCGAAACCCAGAAATCCGCCTCCCAGCCACTGGAGCGCAAGCGCAGCCTGGCCTTCGACAAGCTGCTGGAACAAATCGCCCAGGGCCGGCGCGATGACGACGCGGTTTCCAGCCTGTCCGCGCGTCTGGCGGCCCTGGACCAGCAGATAGACGACGAAGACCGCAGCCGCATCAGCCAGGCCACCGACGGGCGCACACTCAAACAGTTGGCCCATGGCCTGCTCAACGCCATCGACCCGGATTACCAGCAGGCGCAAGTGCTGGAACGCCACGGTGAAACCGCCACGGACGCGCAGGCCGAACAAGTCGCCGAAGCCCTCAAGGACGAAGCCTGCACCCCCTTCGACGACGCCGAGGTCCGCAAGACCCTTGTCGCCATCAAGAAGAAAACCGATATAGTCATCGACGAATGGACGTCGGACAGCGTCGTCATAGCCGAATACGACATGGGCCAAGCCCAGGAACGCGTCACCAGTTTCAAGGACTTCATCGAGGCCAACAAAAACGAACTGCTGGCCCTGCAAATCCTGTATAGCCAGCCCTACGGCAAACAACGGCTTACCTACGCCGCCGTCAAGGAACTGGCGCAGAAACTCACCGACCCGCCGCACCACCTGACCACCGCCGATGTCTGGCAGGCCTATAAGCGCCTGCATACCACCCTGGTACGCGGCGCGCCCAGCGACAAGGTGCTTACGGACATCATTTCCCTCGTTCGCTTTGCGACCGGCCAGACCGACGTATTGGAGCCCTACGACGTAGGCGTGCGCCAGCGCTTCAACCTGTGGGCGGGGCGGCAGAAGAAGGCCGGCCGGCAATTCACCCAAGAACAGATGAGCTGGTTGGAAGCGATTCGGGATTATCTGGCCGCCAATGTCGAAATCGAACCGGCGGACCTGATGCGCGACCAGCCGTTTTCGGATTGGGGTGGGGTTGTGGCGGCCAAGGATGTGTTCGGCGCTGAACTGAAGCCGATGCTGGATGAGCTTGGGGAGGTGTTGGCGGCGTGAGTGAACAGAATGTAAACCCACCCCTTCCCGAGTGGCGCGAAGCAAATATTGAAGAGGTAGCCGAGGTAAACCCGAGCGGCAAAGCTGTCTCGGTTGCGGACGACACCGAGGTCACGTTTTTACCGATGGCAGCGGTGGAGGAACTGACAGGCAATATTGATAGCTCTGTCAGAAAGTTGTTCGGAGAGGTCAAAAAAGGCTACACCCGCTTCCGCGACGGCGATGTCCTTTTTGCCAAAATCACACCATCAATGGAGAACGGAAAGGTCGCTGTTGTACGCGGGCTCAGAAACGGAATTGGCTGCGGCTCTACCGAATTTCATGTCTTACGGCCCCGCGAGGGGCTGGACGCAGACTATCTACGCTATTTCTTGGTGCAATCAGCGTTTCGGCAGGATGCTCAACGAAACATGCGCGGCGCGGTGGGTCAGCTTCGTGTGCCGCCGGCGTATATGCGTGAGGCGAAAATTCCGGTTGCGCCTCGCGACCAACAAACTGAAATAGTTGCCAAAATCGACGAACTCTTCAGTCAGATCGACGAAGGCGAGCGCGCCCTGGCGCGCGTGCAAAAGCTCGTCGAGCGCTACCGCCAGTCCCTGCTCAAGGCCGCCATCACCGGCGAACTCACCCGCGACTGGCGCGAAACAAACGCCAGCAATGGTCAACCGCCCGGCGAATCCGGCGAACAACTCCTCCAGCGCATCCTCAAGGCTCGCCGCGAGGCGTGGGTTAACTCCGAGTTGGAGCAGATGGCGGCGAAGAGCAAGCAGCCGAAGAATGATGACTGGAAGAAAAAATACAAACTCCCGGAATACAAGCTATCTGCTGACCTTCCCGACCTGCCGGCCGGATGGGCTTGGTCCACACTCGGCCAACTATTCGACGTATTTGTAGGCGGAACCCCTTCCCGGAAAGAAGCGAATTATTGGAGCGGGTACATCAACTGGGTTAGTAGCGGCGAAGTCGCATTCTGTAGAATTTCCGAAACTCGCGAGACGATTACTGAACTAGGATTGCAGAAATCGGCTGTTCGACTGCATCCACCCGGCACCGTATTACTCGCGATGATTGGCGAAGGGAAAACGAGGGGTCAGGCGGCTATTCTCGACATTACAGCGGGCCACAATCAAAATGCAGCGTCAATACGCGTGGGCGACACGCCGATCCCGCCGGAATACATTTTCTGGCTATTGAAGTTCCGCTACGAAGCGGTTCGCGCCATGGGCCAAGGCGGTAACCAGCCAGCCTTGAACGGCGGCCTCGTAAAGGAAATTCCGGTCCCTTTACCTCCAGTGGCCGAAGCAGTTGAAATTTGCGAGAGATTAGAAGTGAGCGAAGCTGCCATTCAAGCGGCCAGTGACGAAGTGCAAAGGGTCGGTGAAAAGGCGTCTGCACTTCGCCAGTCAGTTTTAAACGCTGCCTTCTCCGGCGTACTCAATATTGCTACTAAAAGCGTGGCTGCCTGATGTATTTCCTCTACGCCGACGAAAGCGGAGACGTCGGCTTACATAACAGCCCTACCGACTTCTTTTGTTTAAGCGGCATCGTTCTGCACGAACTGCGGTGGCACGACACGCTGGAGGCTATCATCCAGTTTCGGCACCATATGCGCGCGCAACATAACCTGAAGCTGCGCGATGAAATACACGCCGCCGATTTCATCCACCATCCCGGCGAGATGAAACGCATCGTCAAATCCATGCGATTACGCATACTGCGTGAGGCCATAGACTTTCAGGCCGCGCTACCCGACATCACCATCATCAACGTTGTGGTAGACAAGCGAAACAAGGCAGCGGACCAGGACATCTTTGAGATCGCCTGGACCACGCTGATTCAGCGCTTTCACAACACACTCTCACACAAGAATTTCCCGGGGCCACAAAACGCGGACGACAGGGGACTGTTGGTGGTCGACCAGACCGATGAGGTGAAGCTACGGAATCTGAGCCGCCGGATGCGCCGCTACAATCCCATACCGCGTGCCTATGGTACGGGCAGTTTTGCCGTGCCCATAACCACGATCGTGGAAGATGCCGTCCACCGGCACTCAGGGCATTCCTACTTCATTCAGTTGGCGGACGTTAACGCCTACTTTCTGCAGCAGAACTACAGCGCCTGCAAATACGTCAGGCGAAAAGGCGGGCAAAACTATTTCAGCCGGCTGGACCCTGTGCTGTGCCGGGTTGCCAGCCGCACGCATCCGGAGGGGATCGTTGAGCGGTAGACAAAAAGAA